>CAUYYV010000012.1:0-21967 GCA_963577075.1 Phycisphaerae bacterium | reverse complement strand
ACCCTTGACGACATCACGCGGTCGTACCCCGTCTTCAACTATTACCTGATTCCAATCGCCCAGCGCCTCGAGCAGTTTATCACCTACCAGTTCCTGCATGGGGACATCAGGCACCTGGCAGGCAATATGGTATTTCTCTGGGTATTCGGCAACAGCGTGGAGGATCGGCTGGGCAAAGTCGGATACATGGGTTTCTATCTCGCTGGCGGCGTGATTGCCGGGCTCGGGCACGCCCTAACCGCGGTCGACCCCGTGCTGGGCGCCAGCGGCGCGGTCGCCGCGGTGACCGGCGCATACCTCGTGCTCTTTCCGCTCAGCAACATCACGATCGTTTATTTCATAGTCTTCTTCTTCGGCGCGTTCGAGGCGTCGAGCATCGTGCTGATCTTGTTCCAGATCGGCTACAACATTGTTATGCACCTGATCGGCGGCGGTAACGTGGCCTATGTGGCGCACTTGGCGGGGTACGCGTTCGGGTTCGGCATCGCGATGGCGCTGCTGGGCGTGCGGTTGCTGCCCCGCGAGCCGTACGATCTGCTGGCCATGATCGGTCAGCGTCGGCGTCGCGCCCAGTTCCGCCAGGTCGCCCGCGACGGGCACCAACCCTGGCAGAACCCCAATCCGGACGACCCGCCGCCCTCAGAAGGTGCCACGCCGACGCTGACCGAGCGGGACCAGCAGATCATGGCCCTGCGAACGAGCATCACCGATGCGATGGGCAACCACGACCTCGGCCCAGCAGCCGACGCCTACGAACAGTTATTGCAGATCGACGACGATCAGGTCATGAGCCAGCAGCAGCAACTGGACATCTCGAACCAACTGATGATCGATAATCGATACGACACC
Source organism: Phycisphaerae bacterium (assembly GCA_963577075.1). Taxonomy (GTDB): domain Bacteria; phylum Planctomycetota; class Phycisphaerae; order Phycisphaerales; family Phycisphaeraceae; genus CAUYYV01. Next base: position 21,118 of record CAUYYV010000012.1, on the reverse strand, counting down.
GCGGCACGTGCCTACGAGTTGTTTCTCGCGAAATACAAACGTTACGACCAGCGTGAGCAGGTCGAGTTGATCCTCGCCCTGATCTATTTCCGTTATTTGGAGCATGGTCAGCGCGCCCGCGAGCTGTTGACGGCCGCGCTGCCCAGGCTTCGCGATACCGAACAGAAGCAATTGGCCGAGCAAATGCTAGCCGACATCGACGCCTGACCCAGGGCGAGTTGAGTAACTGGCACTCAATCTCTCGGGGTTTGATCGCTTGGCCGGCCGATGATAGGCGCAAGCCGTTGCCCGTGGTGTTCGAGCAGGCGGTTCGCTTCCTCGCAATCGACCGCGCAGCGCGCCATGATCATCGCGACTTTGACGCGGCCGGCGGCGCGATCGAGAAGCGTCAAGGCCTGATCGCGCGACAGGTCGCATTGCGTGGTCAGGATCCGGGCACCCCGGTCACGCAGCTTCGCATTGGTCGCACGAAGGTCGACCATCAGGTTGCCCCATACCTTGCCCAGTTGCGTCATGGTGGCGGTCGTGACCATGTTCAGCACCATTTTCGTCGCCGTCCCCGCCTTCATGCGCGTCGAGCCGGTCACCACCTCCGGCCCGACCGGAATCTCGATCACATGGCCAAGCTCTTCGTGTCGCAACGCAGCTCGCCGCGTGCCGCCAAACGCCACACAACAAACCAAGCCTGTCACCGCACCGCACCGCCGGGCGATCTCCAACCCGCCCAGCACGTAAGGCGTGGTGCCGCCCGCCGTGATACCCACCACCGCGTCGCGGCCATTGACTTGCAGTTTTTCCAACTCGCCGAGCGCCCCGTCGCGATCATCCTCGGCACCCTCCGAGCTGCGCCGAAGCGACGTATCACCCCCGCAGATGATGCCCACCACCTTCCCGGGATCGCAGTGAAACGTCGGCGGGCACTCACTGGCATCGAGCACCCCCAATCGCCCCGAGGTGCCAGCCCCTATGTAAATCAACCGGCCACCTCGACGCATCCCGTCCGCCACCTGTTTGACCAGTTTCGCGATTGTGGGGATCGCCTCACGCACCGCCGCGGCGACCTGCGTATCCTCATCATTGATCACACGCAACGCCTGTTCGATCGAAAGGGCATCGAGGTCGCGCGAGGCGCCGAGCCGCTGCTCGGTCAACAGGTGCCCGCGATCGGGTAGCTGAGATGTTGTTTCCGCCATCACTGTTTCGCCATCGTACCGCGGCGCATTGCGTCACGGCCATTGCCGAACGATCAAGGATACGCCCACGCGCCGGCGATACCGGGCTTCTCGCTGCACGTAACCTGGGGCAATGTAATCGTCACCCCGTCCTGCGACAACGCCCCGAGCACCGCAAAACACACCGCTTCACGCGCTTCGCATGGAATGCCAACGCCATCGGATAGCTGCACCTTCTCGGTTTCGAGGTTCCTGCTTCGAATCCCCTCAACGAGCGTGAGGTTGCGAGCGCCGCCTCCGGCAAGCACAACGGCATCAGCAGTGAAGGACTTGCTGCACTCGTCCACGGCAGCGATCACAAACTCGACCGCCCCGCGCAACAGGTCATGGCGAGCACAGCTGCTGCCCGCTTGCTCGATGATCATGTCAAACCACCGGTCATCGTACTGTTCACGTCCCAGCGACGGCTCACCCGGACCCTGGATCGGCGCCGCGGCCTTGAACAAGCGAAAAATCCTTTCACTGAACTTTCCCTGTGCGGAAATTTCGCCGTTATTGTCAATAGTCCGTGGAGAAAACAGCCTGCGCACCAGGCCGTCGATCAACAGATTGCACGGACAAAGATCAACGCCCTCGATGTTCCGCGGATTCGTAGCCGGGTTTTCCCAGTACGTAACGTTACAGATTCCGCCCAGGTTGACGATCAGATTGGCGCGCTCGCGAAACAGAACCCAATCCGCGATCGGTGTAATCGGTGCGCCCTCACCATTGGCGATCAGGTCAGCTTGACGAAGGTCATAGCAAACGGGCACTTTCATCCGGCGGACGATCGGCCAGGGATCGAACAGTTGCCAACTCATGTGCTCTCTCGGTGCGTGCCGGATGGTCTGGCCGTGCGCAGCGACGAAGTCGAGGCTCGCGCCGCCCGGCAGATGTTGGTCGCACAACTCTGCGACGGCATCGGCGTGCAGTTCGCCCAGGCCTCGGGCCGCGCGCATGTAATCGATAGGCGTCCCCGCCCGCCCGGAAGCGAGATGCAGCAGCGAATCGCGCAAGTCATCGAGAGGCCGGCTGACCATGGCGATCAACTGCACCCGCATGTCCAGCCCGCTGCCCGTGACGTGCGTCAAGACCACGTCCAGCCCATCTAGGCTCGTGCCCGTCATGCACCCGGCGATCCATCTTGTGCGATCCGGCGACATCTGGATGATAAGCATACGATATGGCACGCCAAACGCTCGCACAGGTCTATTTCAACCGGCGGATGCTCGTACTGTTGGGGCTGGGTTTCGCCTCCGGGCTGCCCTCGGCCTACAAACTGCTGGGCGATACGGTCGCGGCATGGCTCACGGACCTTGACTACGACGTCAAGACCATCGGGCTGTTCAGCTTGGTCGGACTTCCGTTCACATTCAATTTCGTCTGGGCGCCGCTGCTTGATCGGTTCGTCCCACCGCTGCTGGGCAGGCGCCGCGGGTGGTTGCTGATCATCCAGATGTTGTTGATCTGCGCTATCGCGGCGATGGCATTTGCCGGACCGGTGCAGCGAGATCAGTCTTTGATGGTGTTCGCCCTAGCGGCTCTTGTCGTGGCATGGCTGGCGGCAAGCCAGGACGTGGTCGCCGACGCATATCGCACGGATGTGTTGCCCACCGCCGAGCGCGGCGCCGGTGCGGCGTGTTACGTCAACGGATATCGCATCGCCATGCTCGCGGCGGGCGGCGGGGCGATTCTGCTGTCTGATATTCTACCTTGGCGTGTGGTTTATCTACTGCTAGCCGCCATGATGGTGATCGGCATATTGACCACTCTCATTGCTCCACGGCCGTCCGGCGAGAGCGAAACACCGCAGAATATCACCGATGCCGTCATCAACCCTATCAGTGATTTCTTTCGCCGCTACGGCGGCATGGGCTTAACCATTTTGCTGTTCGTCGTGCTCTTCAAGCTGCCCGATGCACTGGCCAACAAGATGGTGATGCCCCTGTTGCAAAAGCACCTGCAGTTCACCAAGCCGCAGATTGTGCTGGTGCGTGAGTGGCTGGGTCTGGCGGCAACGGTGATCGGTGCCTTTGCGGGTGGCGCTATTTCCGCCCGATGGTCATTGCGACGGTCGCTGCTGCTGTTCGGCGTACTGCAAGCCTCAAGCAATGCCGGCTATTGCGTACTGGCGATGACCGGCACGAGCGTGACCGTCCTGACCGGAGTCGTTGTGATCGAGAACTTTTCCGCCGGGCTTGTCACAACCGGGTTCATCGCGTTTCTGATGAGCTTGTGCAACCGGCGATACTCGGCCACGCAATATGCGCTGTTTACGAGCCTGAGCTTTTTTACGGCTTCCGCCGCCGGTGCGCTGACGGGTTTTGCCGTTGAGGCCGTCGGCTACATCTGGTTCTACGCGCTGACCGTCGCGGCGGGTGTACCGGGCATGGTGCTGTTGATCTGGATCCGCATCGGCGACTCGACAGGGTCGACGCTTGCCGCGACGGGTAAATCGTCAAGCTGATGCAATCGGGCGCAGCGGTTCGGTGTTCTGACAATTGCTCGTGATCGACGGGCAGCCCGTGGGCGCGGCGACGTAACGGACGGCGTTGGCGATCACGCGTTGTACGTTGGCATCGTAGAAGATCGGATACGTTTCGTGGCCGGGCCGGAAGTAGAACACCGTACCCTTGCCGCGTCGCCAGCAGCACCCCGAGCGGAATACCTCGCCGCCCTCGAACCAACTGATAAACACCAACTCATCCGGCTGGGGCACGTCAAACATCTCGCCGTACATCTCCGCGTGCGCCAACTCGAAGTGATCGCCAAGCCCGTCGGTGATCGGGTGTCCGGGCTTGACGCACCAGATGATCTCGCGCTCGCCAACGTCGCGCCACTTGAGCCCACCGCTCGTACCCATCAGGCGCGTGAAGATCTTGGACACATGTGATGAGTGCAGCGCGATCAGGCCCATGCCTTCGAGCACGCTGGCCTGCACCCGGTCCACCACCTCGTCGCTCACCCGTTGGTGTCCCTTGTGTCCCCACCAGGTCAGCACGTCGGTCTCTGCCAGCACGGCCTCGGTCAGCCCGTGCTCCGGCTGCTCGAGCGTCGCAGTCCGCACGGTTACATCCGCGCCCAACTGGCTTGTCAGCGCATCGGCCAGTGCGCCGTGTATGCCGTTGGGATAGATCAACTTGACGGCCTCGTTGGTCTTCTCGTGAAGATACTCGTTCCAGATGGTGACACGCAGCGTCGGTGCATCCATGGTCGTGTACTCCGTCTCGCCCAGGGCCAACCCTCTGGGCTCCAGACCGGCCATGTTAAACGAGCCAGACCATCAGGTCACGCTATCGGCTCGCGACCATTGGGTGATATCAGGAGGCCTCGCTTCACACGAACAGCCAAATGGCCGACAGACGGCTATAAGCCCCCCGTCCCGCGGTGAATCCCGAAAGGGCTCTGCTTGAGGTTCCCGCTGTTCGAGGAGGAAATGTTCACCGAGTTATCAGTACACCCGCAGAGCCCCGTCGTAACGGATCGTCCTGGTTTCTCACTGTCCCTCTTGCGGATCGAATCCGCGGCGCTGGCCGAGAAGCCCAGTACATGAGCATTCTCGCCTGGCCAGGCCACAAGGCCATTGGGGGTTTTCTTAATGTTGCAACACCGTCGACTCGCACGTTGGAGTGTAAATCATTTTAATCAATACGCTTGTGTCGATATGCCAACATCCGTTCAAGGTGAAAATATTCCCACATTCCTCGCCAAATATAGGTTTGAAACCAACATCGATTACAATGAATCTGCCTGATTGTTTCTCGCGAATCCGCATTAAAGGAGGGTAAAGCCATGCCGATGGGTTACAACCGCGTGCTGGGCGACCCCGGCCAACCCGCTGAAATCCGGCCTCACCGCGTCGCACTGGCCAACTGGCCGGCTTCGGTTGACGAGCCACGCACGCGATCCCTCGACGCATTGATTGCCCACACTGCCACCGCCGGCTACGAGGGCGTCGAGTTTGGCGTGGGCAACGTTGCCCGTTACTTCCCCGGTGACAGCCACCCGGTCGTCGCACGCAAGATGCGCCGCGCACTCGAGTCGGCCGGCCTGCAACTGGTCGGCTCGACACTGCACAGCACCGACGAGTTGCTGCGGCAGTTGCATTGGCTCGGCCCGATCGTCGAGCAGATGAAACTCGTGCTCGATGCCGGTGGCCGGTTCGCATCCTTCCAGCTCTCGCTGCACCCTGATCACATGGGCACCGGCGGTGCTTATCGCACCGATGAGCGATACCTGCAATGGTGCGCCGATCGCGTCACCCGGCTACGCGACGCGACCTGGGACCTCGGCCTCAACTTCTACCTTGAAGTACACATGGACCGCATCACCGAAGACCCCGCAGCCTGCTGCCGCATACTCGAGATGGCGGCGTGCGAACTCAACGGCGACATGTCTCATTACCTGTTCCGCGGCATCACCGCCGGCCAGCACCTGCACAAGATCCTTGAGCACGTCGGCCATACGCACATGCGCATGGCACGCCGCTGGGGCGACCTGTCGGCGGCAGTTGACGACCCCAAGGCAGACTGGCAGCAGGGCGGCGTGACCTGGCAGATATTCGACCTGATGAAGCCCGCGCTCGCCACCGGCCTGTCCTCGCGTGCCATCGTCGGTGAGACTGGCCCAATGCACCTGGTCACCGACACGCTCACCCAAGACGCCGCTCTTGTCCCACTCTACCGAGCCATGGCACGCTACGCAGATGCCTCGGCACAGGGCATCGCCCTGAAGGTCGAATCACCCGACGACCTGCTACCTTGGCCCTGATCCCAAGCCACCGGACACTGACCACTGGGCCATCCAAAGGTCAGTTCGTGCCGGGTTTACGTGACACCTGTTTCTCAAGTGCCCCCCGGGTTCTTTGTACCAGTTCCTGTGAGAGAATTGAGTTGGTGTGATTTTGCTTGCTGACCCGCAGGAGGGGGGACGCAGCCCCGACCGGAGGACCAGCGGGCGAGAAGACCGGGAACACCCCGGCCGACACGTCGGTCGAACTCACCAGGCGCAAGGACGGGCCGCGGTTGATGAGGACTTTTGCCACATACCTGCCACCGAACTACTCGTGACAGCAACTCCGCCAACACCGGCCTAATTCTTCGCGGCGTAGCGTTTGCCATTGAGTTGTGGGGCCGGTCCGGGATATGACGGCGGTGGTACAAATGGATAACGAGGTCATCGAAGGGCATCGCCCGACAATACACGACACCTTGTTCGCGGATCAGGATCGCTCGGTTCCTAAAGATCACGGTCACCTCAACGACATTGGCCATCTGCCTGAGGATAGCTGCGAGCGTTACGTTGCTGACATTCTTGAAGTTGTGATCGAGGTCATGAATCGACCATTCGAGCGTGACACACACGGCAGCAGCCCACAAGTACGGTCTTGCGACTGAATCGGTCGGCGCAACCCGTTTACGAACGAGTATCTTCACGACATGCCTTGCCCGGCGTGCATCGGTCATCGGCATGTGGTACGATTGCGGGCAAAGCGGGAGCCACAGCTGATGGATGTGCCGCTGAACTGTCCAAAGTGCGAGGCGCGCCTTCACGTTCCGACCGGGATATCGGGTCGACTGGCGCGATGTCCACGTTGCAAGACCAAGTTCCGGGTTCCTGATCTGACCGCTGAACTGGAAGACACCGTCACCGGCTGGCTGGTCGACGACAACCCGGGCGACACGACCGTGCAGCCGGCGCTTCGACCGGTCAAACCGGAAACGACGACGAAGCCACCACCCGAAGAAAAAGCCGCCCAGTCCACCAGGCCTGCCGAGGGCGATTCCGCCGAACCCCACGACGACGTCGATCATTGGACCAAGCTGCCCGAGTCCGTGCGTCAGCGCCTGAGCAAGTGGTTCCATGCGATGGAGGGCGAGCGGTTTCGTTCCTACATCGCCGGCCGCGAGCTATCGAAGTTCGACCACGGCAAGGCGGGCATCGTCGTCACCGACCAGCGGATCGTCTATTGTCGCAACAAACAGCAGGGTACACTGCACCTTGACGCTTACGGCGAGCTGATCCTGTTGAAGGGCGGCCCTTACTTCGAGTTGTATTACCACCACGACAACCAGGAGATCACATTGGTGCAACTACGCCTCGACGACGCCGATAAATTCGTCAATGCCGTCAACAATCAGAACGGTCGCCTGCGCGTGTTGCGTGAGGATGGGCAGGCAAGGAGAAGGGATTAAGGGATTAGGGACTGAGGGAGAAGCAGGGCGATATCTGCGGCCTGCTTGGTCATCGGCGGGTCATGGCATTGTGAACTGGGTATTGTTTGGTCACCCGGTCGTTATTGTTTTTCGCTGCTCGAACAAGCGCAGGTGCGCCGTGATTTCGTCTGTCAGGCTCTGGCCCGGGGTCAGCGTCAAGGCCCGCCGGGCGATGGCGACGGCATCATCGAATCGGTGCTCGGCGGTTGTGATCGGGCCGATTCAATACGACCCGTCGGCGCCGGCTGTGCTCTGCGGAGATTGCTGCCAGTCGACCAATTCCTGCTCGTGACGGCAGAGCTTGCCCCCGCGGCGCAAACCTCGAAGCGAGAAGTTGAGGCTCACCGCCGGCTCGTCCGACGCCTCGACCCAATGCGGCGTCAGCAACGTATTCCACAGCACGTCGCCCGGGTTCATCTCGTAGGCCAGAACGTCCTCCTTGACGATCTGCGCGGATTTGCGCACCGCGTCCGTCCCGACGAGCATGCGTTTGTCGAGCGGCTCCCACCGGTCGGGATCCTTGAGCCCGTTGAACGTCTTGGCCCCGTATTGCTGCCAGGCGATCACGTGCGACTTGTCCATGTGATAGTTCGTTGCGCAGTTCGGACCCGCGAAAAAAAAGTAATACCTGAACCAGATCCACTCGAACCCCTGGGCGCGCAGAGCTTGCTGCAACGGCTGGACAACCCGCCCATCGAAACCGTCGAGCATCTGGCCCGGAGCGTCCCACTTGTGAATGTTGTAATGCGCCAAACTGAACTCGTGATTGACCGCCTGCTCGAGCGGCATGGCGCGAAACTCGTCATTGATTTCCGATGAGTGCCTGACGTCTGCCTTACTGCCCGGATGCGCATGGATATCGCTGTCTTGGCGCACGGTATCGAGCAACTCGTCGAACGGGGGCAGTTCGAAGTCGAAACAGACCGCACACTCGCCGCCCATCAGGAAGTTCGTCACGCCGTCCCACGACTCGTTGAACTCGGTCCACGTTGAAATTGTGCGTTGCATGAGCAATCCCATCAATCAAGCATCAATGTTTCTGTTTCAAGAGACAAACAATCCAACATGGTCTTGAGCGGCCTTCACGCGCCGAGCCTCGGGTTTTCACGGTGACCCGATCACTGCAAAGACATGGTCAATCTCACTCTTTGCAGGAACTTGTCAAGCAACTCGTCCATCGCCTCTCGGGCGGCCTTCGTGAGCTTGTCACTTGTCTTCAGCCTGGCGGCATAAGCCGTATAGGTCGGAATTACCACCTTTTGATTGATCCGGTCAATCGTCACGGGCTGCTCGACAATCACGAAGACGATACACCCCCTGGCGTTGGGCACGGTTGCATCTTCGAGAACAACCAACACCACGTTCAATGTCACGGCACTGGTATCACCTTTGGCAACGACCTTGATACCCTGAGCCGCCAAACGCTTGCTCCATTGCTTGTGGATCTCTTTGGAATCAAGTCCCAATGTATCCAACCCCATGATCATGACCAGGTTGACCCTGTTGATTTTGGCCAAGGACATCACCTCACCAGTGATCTTGGGGGCCGACATGATCGGTGCCGACCACGAGATGAACGCGACGGCGAGCACGACACCAACCATGACAACCAGACGTAAGCCGTGTGAGCGGTCATTCATGTTTTTCTTTCCATGAGGGGCAACTCACGGCTCGCCGGTACAATTTACGATTCTTGATTCGCCGTCAGCGCCCGTGAGCAAGGGATTATACATGCAAAATAGGCTCGATGCCCGGTGGTGGGTGCTTATTTACTAAATCCATACGGCGTTACCACGACTGGTGAAACGAAAAACAGGGTCGTTCGCAATCACGAGAGTAAATCATCTCCGGACATGGCGGGGTACGCCGGGGCAAACTGCCAGCAATGCTGCAGGCAGCGGGTTACGACGAGCGCCTAAGTATCGATTTTGAAGACGATAACTTTTTTGACACGCCACAGGACCGGCAGCACGGGCTGGTCGCCGCCCGGGACTTCCTGGTACACGTGTGATAAAATCGCCCGCCTCCAGTGACATCAAGATGACTTGCACTGCGTGGAGTTGCGCATTGGTTGCACCGCCGGTCACCATTTGTCAAGGCGGGCGCAGAATCCGCACCTTGCTCGTAAAGTAGGGTTGCGCGTTTGGCAAGTTTCTCGACGATCTTGCGTGCCCGCACACATTCAGGGAAGCGGGCGGTTACCAGGACTAACGGATCAAATCGGTCCTTGCAATGACTGCAACGAACCCGTGAGCTACAATGGCAACGTGAGCAAAACACGCACCATCCTGCACGTGGACATGGATGCGTTCTTCGCGGCCGTCGAGCAGTTGGATCAACCCGACCTGCGCGGCAAGCCGGTACTGATCGGTTCGGATCGGCCTCGCGGCGTGGTGGCGACGGCGTCGTACGAGGCCCGGCCGTTTGGATGCCATTCGGCCCAGCCGATGATCGTCGCCAAACGACGGTGCCCGCACGCAATCGTCGTGCCGCCCAACGGCCGACGATATCGTCAAGTCTCGCGGCAGATGTTTGCCATCTTGGAAAGCTTTACGCCCGTCGTTGAGCCCCTGAGCATCGACGAGGCATTTCTCGATCTGACCGGCACGCAACGGCTGCTGGGCCCGCCCGAACAAATAGCCCTCACTATTAAGAATCGCATCCGGGCCGAACTCGGCCTGACCGCTTCGGTCGGCCTGGCGCCCAACAAGTTTCTGGCCAAGTTCGCTTCCGAACTGGACAAGCCGGATGGTTTGACCGTACTGGACACAAAAGATGTCGATCGCGTGCTCGGGCCGTTGCCGATCGAACGACTCTGGGGCGTCGGGCCGGCGACGGCGGCGCGGGTCCGACAAATGGGCGTGCAGACGATTGGCGACCTGCGCCGCGTGCCACTTGAGACGCTGGCCCACCGACTGGGGTGGGAAGGTGAGCGATTCTACCGCTTGTCGCGCGGACTCGATCAACGCGCCGTCACGCCCGACAGCGGCGCCAAGAGCATCGGGCAGGAGCAGACGTTTGAGACGGACGTGGCCGACACGGACCACCTTCGATTCGTGCTGCTGGCGCAGGTTGAGCAGGTGGCGCGCCGACTCCGCAAGCACGAGTTGTCGGCACGCTCGGTGACCGTGAAGATTCGATTTGGCTGCTTCGAGACGATCACCCGCTCCACGACGTTCGAAGCGCCGACGGACCTGAGCGACGATCTGTGGCGGGCGGCGCGGGGGCTTTTCGATCGTTGGGCATCGCAGTCGTTCGCGCCGGTGCGCCTGATTGGAGCAACGGCCGGCCAGCTATCACACGGAGGTGAACAACTCGACCTGTTCAACGCCGAGCAGCGTGGACGCAAGCGGCGGCTTGACAGGGCCAAGGACCATATCACCGATCGGTTCGGCAAGGACGCTATCCGCCGCGGCACCGTGCCACACCGATAACACCGGGGATCAATACAGTACACTCGATCACGGCGAACCGGGTATAATCCACTGCGTCGCATCAATATGAAAGAGGCCGTCAATGAAACTCAAGATTGGCACCAAGGAGGTCGAATCGGACACGAAATATCTGGGCCCGCCGCTACGCGACTGCAATGCTCTGATGAACGACCGTGACGCGCTGCGGGCCCGGATGGAGGAGGACGGATACCTGCTCGTTCGTGGGCTTCACCCGCGAGATCAGGTGTTGGCGGCCCGTCGCCGGATTATTGAGCACATGCAAAAGGAACCGGGCACGATCAAGCCGGACACGGACCCGATGATGGCCGTGATCGAGCCCGGCAGTGGCGACATCGCCATGATGGGCCAGCGGCAGATCACCCATGACCGTGACGTGCTGGCCGTGCTCGAAAGCAAGGCGGTGTCCGATTTCTTCGAGGTTATTTTCGGCGAGCCGGCGATCACGTTTGATTACAAATGGCTGCGTGCCATTGGCACCGAGAACTTCACCGGCGCCCATTACGATTTCGTGTACATGGGACGCGGATCGGCGCGGCTGCACTCGTGCTGGACACCCATAGGCGACGTACCGGTCGAGCAGGGTGGGCTGGCGCTTTGCATCGGCTCGCACAAGCTCGAGGGTTTTGCAAAGCTACGCGATACCTACGGTCAAATGGACGTCGATCGGGACAAGGTGCGAGGGTTTTTCTCAGAAGATCCTTTTGAGATCGTCGATGAGTTCGGCGGCCAATGGCAGACGACCGACTTCAAGGCCGGCGACGTGCTGATCTTCGGCATGCACACCATGCACATGTCGCTGACTAATTGCACCGACCGCTACCGCATCAGTTGCGACACCCGGTATCAGCCGGCATCTGACTCGGTGGACGAGCGATGGATCGGCGAAAAACCCAAAGCGCATTACGCCTGGCTCAAGGGCAAGGGTGTAGAGATGGACGAAGCACGCAAACAATGGGGCGTGTGATCACCTCTTGCACCGATTAAAAACCTATCCATGGATGATGGGCGGCCGCTGATAAGTACGATGACAAGCACAGCGGCGATGCGGCAAACCAGATGGTGACGGCCATGACCAACGTATACGACGAGCTGAGCAAGCGAGGGTTCATTGCACAGACAACGGATCCCGCATTGGGTGGTTTGCTCGGCGGGAAGCGGATGACGGTCTACGCCGGATTCGATCCGTCAGCCGAGAGTCTGCACATCGGGCACATGGTGCCGATCCTTGCGCTTTCGCACTTTCAGCGTTGCGGACATCGCGTGCTCGTGGTCATCGGCGGCGCAACCGGTATCGTGGGCGATCCGAGCGGCAAAAGCGATGAACGCAGACTGCTTTCGCCCCAGGACGTGGCGCACAACGTCGAACGGTTGGGGCGGCAGATGTCGGGCATCCTCGACTTTTCCGGTGACAATCCCGCCGTGATGCTCAATAACCACGACTGGATCGGCCCCATGTCGTTCATCGACTGGCTGCGTGACGTGGGCAAGCACTTCACGGTCAACACGATGATCGCCAAGGAATCGGTCAAGCGTCGGATCGAATCCGAGCAGGGCATCAGCTTCACCGAGTTCAGTTACATGACGATGCAGGCGTACGACTACCTGCACCTGTTCGATGAGTTCGGCTGCACGCTTCAGTGCGGCGCGACGGACCAGTGGGGCAATATCACGGCAGGTATCGACCTTGTCCGCCGGACCCGCGCCGCCGAAGCATACGGGCTGACCTTTCCGCTGCTGAGCACCGCCAGCGGTCAGAAGATGGGCAAGAGCGAGGGCAACGCCATCTGGATCGACCCCGATAAGACCTCGCCCTACCTGTTCTACCAGTACTGGATGCAGACCGAAGACGCCGACGTCGACCGTTTTCTAAGGCTGTTCACGTTCCTCGACCTTGGTGAAATCGAGCAGCTCAGCGCCGCCCATCGCGAAGCACCGCACCAGCGCGTGGGTCAGAAAGCGCTGGCCGAGCAGGTTACCCGACTTGTCCACGACGACGACGGATTGAGCAAGGCACAGCGCGCCACTGACGCGCTGTTCGGAGGCGACCTCGGTGAACTGAGTACCGCCGACCTGCTCGACATCTTCGCCAACGTGCCCTCGACAAACGTTGCGGCTGAACGATTTTCGACCGGCGTGACGCTGACCGACCTGCTCAGCGAATCGTGCGTATGCAAGTCCAAATCCGACGCGCGACGCGCCGTCGAGCAGGGGTCGATCTACCTCAACAACCAGCGCTGCGCCGACGCAATGAAATCCGTCACGAGCAGCGACCTGATCGACGGTTCCATGCTCGTGCTGCGCTCGGGCAAGAAACGCTATCACCTCGTACACGCAGCCTGATACCTGACATGAGCCATGGCAACGCGATGCAACAGAACATGCCGGCTGTATCACCGCCGTTAGAGTTTACCGACAGACCGATTATGCCGATCATGATCGATCTGCATGGCGGTGAGTTTTCGATGGGCGACACGAATGGCCGGCGCGATGAGCAGCCCGTGCACCGTGTGGCGGTTGATCCGTTCGCAATCGCGGTGTTTGCCGTCTCCAACGCGGAGTACGCGGTGTTTCTTGACCAGGCGGGACGCGACAAGCCGATTGGCTGGGGCGCACCCCGTTTCGATCGGCCGGATTACCCGGTTTGCGGCGTCAGTTGGTACGACGCCGTCGCGTATTGTGACTGGTTGACCGAGTTGACCGGCGATCGTTATCACCTGCCGACCGAAGCACAGCGCGAGTACGCAGCAAGGGGTGGCCACGAGCAGCGTGCGTATCCGTGGGGCGACGATCCGCTAACGCTGACCGGTCCTTACGCGCCCGGCCTGAGCGGTCCGATCACCGGCGGGCCCATGACGATGTCATACCCCGACGCGGCCGGGCCCAACGGATTCGAGCTTTACCACATGGCTGACAACGTCCACGAATGGTGCGCCGATTACTACGATGCGCAGTATTATGGCGACGATGAAGCGGTCAATCCGCGGGGTCCGTTGACCGCGACCAACCGACGCTCGGCGCGAGGCGGATCGTGGCGGCATGACATCAAGTTCTGCCGATGTGCCGCACGCAGCAGCCTCGGTCCCGACAAGCGGTTCGCTGACTTCGGCTTCCGCGTCATGCAAAGCGATGCGTTTGAGTATGTCGAGTAACCAAGGAGAACGCAGCCATGATCACGCCCGAGCAGGTCACGCAGTATCGTGAAAAGGGGTACCTCGTGCTCGAGTCCTTTTTCCGAGGCCAAAAGCTGGCCGACCAAAAGGCTCTGCTGGACGAACTGACGGCCAAAGGACGATCCCTGCCGGGATCGGATGAGCATTTTTCATTTGAATACGACGCGAATCGCGAAGAGATACCCGGCATGCTGCACAAGGTGCAGGGCGTGTGTGTCGTCGAGCCTCGCGTGCTCAATATCGCCGGCGACTCGCGGTTGCTCGACACCGTACAATTGCTGGTGGGTCCGAACATCGACGTGTTCGGCACGAAGTTCTTTCCCAAGCTGCCGAAACTCGGAACATCCACGAGTTGGCACCAAGACAATCACTACTTCGGCACCAACAGCGACCGCATCGTCAGTTGCGGTGTTTATTTCGAGGACACCGACCGCGACAACGGATGCCTGCGTGTCGTACCGGGCAGTCACCGCGATCGGATCCTTGTCGAGCACGAAAAGACACCCAACCGCCACGGCCAATGGACGCAGGTCGATGAGTCCGACGCGACGGACGTAATCTGCCCGGCCGGCACGGTCGTACTGTTCTCGGCCAACCTCCTGCACGGCGCCCGTGACAACCACTCGGATCGCACCCGTTACAGCACCGCATGGCATTACCTGCCTGGCGACATGAATCTCGAAAAGTTTTCACGAGGCGGATACGAGGATCGGATCACCGTGCGTGGCGTGTAACGCGTCAGCCCAGTGAAAGGGTGACGGAAACGACCGCGTATCGCTCGAAACCCGATACACGCACGATCACCCCCTGCTTTTCTGCTGTTTCGAGACGATCGACGGTCGGGTGATGATCATCCGGTGTGCAGGCATCGACACCGCACACGTCGCCGATGCCGTGACATCGAATCTCGAACGCACCGACGGTCTGCGTTAAATCGAAATTGACTAGGTGAATCAGATAACGCGATCGCGTCGGCTGGTAAACGTACTCGACGACAGTGGTGTCCGCCGCGGTGAGTCCGAACCGAAATCCACCGGCGGCCCATGCAAGCAGCTTGACCAGGTCGGCGGCATTTTGTGGCGGGTGCCAGTCGGTCGGCACCAACTGGAAATAGGGACTGCTACCAGCCTGTGCGGCGTGCACCAGATCGGCAGGGGCACCCTCGGGCGCCACGAGCATCGGCAAATAGGCGACGCGGCCCTGGCCGACGCGCGTGGTAAAGGCGGGCGAATCATCCCGCCAATCCAGGTCCAGCGCGGCGGCGAGCACGTTGTCCCGATGCGGCAGGCCCAGTTCGTCGTACCTGCCCGTGTTGGCGCCGATGACGACCAGCCCGCCGCCGCCGCGCACGTACTGCGCAAGATCATTGGCTTCCGAGGCGGTCAAACACTCGACTTCCGGCATCACGACGGCGCGATATTCACCGATCACGTCCCGTTTCTCTGCGAGCATGACGCCGAACGGTACGTGGGCGCGCATCATCGAATCATTGAGCATGTTAGCCGTCGCGATGGGGGTGCCGGCGTTGATCGTGCGCGTGCGATCGCTGTAGTAGACCGCGACGTCATGAGCCGGTCGAGTATCAGCATAAAGGTCGCGCCGATCGCGATGGAACGCCATGTAGGCCGTGTCGGTAACCGGCCAAGCGCCCGGAGCAGGAAACTCGCTTGCCACACCGGCCGAGTCCGTGTTGAATGCCATTTGGTGCGCCATCGCGCGGCGCAGCGAATCACGATCCTTGCACGGCCCGTGCGTGATCGGTGCGCGATTGTAGGTGAACGTGTACTGGCCCAAGGCGCGCAACAGCTTGAACGTCTGAAAGTACCCGGCCAAGCGGCCGTCGTCGGTCAGGTTCGGCGCGTTGACCTCCTCGGTGAAAAACCCATCGCCGCCGCAGTCCATGAGCCGGTTCAACTCGACACCCGAAAACCTCGCGGCGTTAAGCTCGGGCGCAAACGTCGTGTTGCACTGCATGAAGCAGTCCGGGTTGCGACGGTGCCCGGCCTCGACGATGAAACGCCAGATCTTTTCCAGAAGATGGCATTGAAAGAACACCCACTCCTGCTCCATCGGCTCAAATAGGTGTGCCGTGATCCATTGCGTCGTCTCGGGTGTGAAGCGGCGGTCGGGCAGCTCAACGTGGTCAAACCCCGTGAACCCGAACCGCTCAAACTGCTGCTCCCGACTTGGATATCGCTCGTTGAGCCAATGTCTGAAACCGTCCTGGCAGCGCTGGCACCGACAGGTAAACGGCTCGAGCCGAAGCGCCACGCCGTCGACATGCAGCATGTCCAGACCGATCTCTTCGACACCGATGCTTATCAGGCGATCGAGGTATTCAAGAAACTCGGTTGACGATGGACACGGCATGAAACGCCAATAGGACGTGCCATACCGCGCGGGCGTATTGTAAATCGTCGGCCCGCTGAACCTCGCGACGCAATCGGGCACCTCCTGTTTCATCGTTTCCGGGATGATTGTCGAGTAGCGGACATACCCGCCGACGTACATGCCGTGCTTGTGACACAACTCGGCCATGCGCATCGTGCCATCGCGCACCGTTGCTTCGGCCTCGATGCCGTAACCTTTTACAAACTGCGTGATGACCAGGTTGTAGCCGCGCTCCTTGAGACCACGTACAAACTCGTCGGTGCGGTACCAGTCGAACGCATCCTGCCAGCGATACGCGCCACCCCGGCGCCCCGATCGTATCACGTGCGCAATCGGCTCCCAGATGCCGCAGGCGCGGATGCCTTCATCTTTCAATCCCATCAGGATGCTCCTTGTTACCGGCGCATGTCGGTAACACCCGGCCAATCATCGGTGCGCAACGGCGCGGCCGGCAAACCCGCGTCGTTGTAGAGATTACACGTTGGATTGTTCGCCCAGGCGTACCGGGCCGCCAGCGGATTCGGCACTTTGTTGCTGCGCACGACGACGCTGTCACCGTCGATGGTGGCCTCAGCCGGGTGAAATTGGCGGTCCACGCCGGCGATGACAAACCCGGTTGCCGACTCGCCGTCGCGGGTCTCGAGGCCGCCGCGGGCCTCTCGAAACTTCACCCGGATCGTATCGGCCTCGACCGCATACGACTCGAACATCGGGCTGTGCGCCGGAACATCACGGCCGTAAACGTCGCACAGCGCCAACGCGGCGAGCCGATCGGCGACCGGTTGCTTGTTCGATGGATGCAGATCATCCGGATCGCCCACGTCGATGGTGACCGCCATGGCGGTACCGGGCAGTTTGAGCGCCTCGGCCTGCGATTCACGCAACTCAGCCCATTGGTATTCGCCGTCGGGTCCGAGATCTAAGTTCGGCTCCTGCACAAACAGGAAGGGAAAGTCACCGCGGGCCCACTGCCGGCGCCAGTCGCGAATCATGGCCGTGAACATCCAGCGGTAGTGATATCCGCAGTTCCCATTGGCCTCACCCTGGTACCAGATCACACCGCGCATCGCGTGGGGAATCAATGGCGCGATCATCGCGTTGAAAAGACCACTGACATGCTTTTTAGACTCTTCGGGGCTGCCCTGTGGCTTTGGCGACACTCCCGATATGTCGTGCGATTGCCTTGCCAGAATGTAATGGGCACGATCGAAATCGTAGCGGTCGAGTTGCGGCTTGAGCATATCGTCGGCCTCGAGCGCCGTCCTGCTGATCCACGTCTCGACGCGTGACCCACCTAGAGAGATGTCGATCAGGCCGATGGGCACGTCCAATTGCTCGCGCAGATTCCGCCCAAACAGATACCCCACCGCGGAAAAATCGGGCACCGTGTCGGGGCTGCACACCGACCACGCAGCATCGAGATGCACCTGCGGTTCCGAGGCGTACCAGACCGTCGGATCCAACAGGCGGATCGCCGGGTCGACCGCCCCGGCGATGTTCTGCTCGGCGTTGTCGTTGCGGCGTACGTCCCACTGCATGTTCGATTGGCCGGCGCAGAGCCACACCTCGCCGACAACGATGTCGTTGCACTCGATCGTTGTCTCGCCGTCGCTTACCGCCAAGGTCAACGGTTCGGCAGCATCTATCGGGTCAAAGCATACCTGCCAGTACCCTCCGTCCGGTACGATCATTGATTTACGCTGCGTGGCCAGGGCAACGGTCACCTGCCGCCCTGTATCCGCCCAACCCCAGACAGGGATAGGCATCTGCCGTTGAACAACCATGTGATCCGTGAAAACGCTGGCGAGGTACATTTACGTTGCCTCCATTACAATCGTACTAACTTATCGCGGGCCGACGACAACGACTGATAATAACAGCAAAATCATGGCTGACAGGGCAAGGTGCCCACTTGGGGCCACGCTAATTTGACGCGCCACAAATCGGTGCTATACATTAACTAAGGAAACCCGCCACGTTTCCTATATTAACGGTGGATCATTCCGGCGACACGACGTAAGACGCGATCGAGAGGGAAATATGCAGGCGCGGGTGTCTCGTTCAACCACGGGTAAACGGAGGTGCCGGCGGAAGCGCACAGTGCGCAGCGTTGAAGCGCACGCCTGTCGTTTCGAGCCGCTGGACCCGCGCCTGTTGCTCAATGGTGCGTTCAATTTCAACCCGCCAATCGGCGCGATCACGCTGCACGTCACCGACGGTTCGGGCTTCTTTGCCGACCTTGACGCCGGCGGCGATGCCGATGCTGACGTCTTGCTCGACGCGTACCCGCGTACCACGTTTCCCCCACCGGCGACCAACGGCGACCAGTTCTTCTCAGCGTTCAACGTCACCGCGCTGAGCATCGGCACCGACCCGCAACAATCGCTGCCCAACGGTGTGGCACTGGTCGGTGTATTGAGTTTCCTCGAGGTCACGGAAATTCGCCAGATCGTCAACAGCGGCATTCCGCCCAACGAGGACGGCGCCTTCACCACGCAGATCGGGCTTTCCAATTCGTCGCGGGCTCACACGACCGGCGGCGTCGATCCCGACACGGGCCGGGACACGATCGGCAGGTTGTTTCTCTTTCAAGCCGACACGGACACCATCCATCCCGACGCCGGCGTGTTTGGCAGCAGCGTGGTCGGCGGTTCGCCCCAGGACGTCGATTTCGCAACCGGGCTGACCGACACCGGCAACACGGTCAGCGATATGCTGAGCAACAGCTTCATGGCCGACCTGCTGCCCAACTTCGCCGATCCGGGCATGCGGCTGGTTGCGACGGGCAGCGTGGTGCCACCGGCTGGATTGGACATCGACGGCACCATCGACGAAGTGTTCATCGTGCTCTCAAGCAGAATCGCCTCGGGCATCAGCGCCGAGGGATTCTTCTCCACGTTTGACGCCGTGATCGACGGTGGTGACTGGCACGCGTTGGGCCTGCTGGCCGAGACGACATTCGAGAAGGATCTGGTCAACTATGACGGAACGGTCAGTGAGTTTGCATCGCTGGGTGGGGACAGCACGGGTGACCCATCGGTGTTTGCTGCAGGCTGGCAAATTTCCAGCGAGGGCCAGGCCAACTTTGAGGTACCCGAGCCGGCCAATCCAGCTGAATTGAGCGGCCTTGTCTGGAACGATCTGGACGCCGACGGCATCCAGGATCCGGGCGAACCGGGGCTGCCCGGCCAAAACGTCACGCTTCACGATGCCCTGGGTAACCCGTTGAAAACCAAGCCGACGGACCGTCAGGGCAATTACAGGTTCACCGATTTGGTACCCGGCGATTATAAAGTGACGGTCGAGCCACCGGCCGGCACACTGTTCAGCCCGCAAGACCAGGGCAGCGCCGACTCGATGGACTCGGACGTCGACCCGACCAACGGGATGTCCGGCGTGGTCACTCTGCTGCCCGGTGAGCAAGGCATCCAGTTCGATGCCGGCGTCTTTGCGGCTGCCACGATCGGCGACTTCGTTTGGGAAGACCTGAACAACAATGGCATCCAAGACGATGGCGAGCCGGGTATTGCCGGTGTGACGGTACGATTGCAGGATGCCGGTGGCAGCGACCTTGCGACGACCACAACCAACGGCAGTGGCATGTACACGTTCGGCGACCTTTCTCCCGGCGACTACCGCGTGCAGGTCGATCTGCCGGATGACTTCGTCGCGTTCACGAAGGCGAACCAAGGCGTCGATAACACGGTCGATTCCAACGCAAATCCATCCGGTGTGACCCAGGTTGTCACGCTCCAGGTGGGTGACGCAAATCTCACGCTCGACGCCGGTTTATTGCGACCGGTGTCGCTGGGCGACTTCGTGTGGGACGATCTCAATGCCAATGGTATTCAGGATGCGGGCGAGCCGGGCATCGAGAGCGTGGCCGTCGAATTACAGGACAGCGGCGGCACCACGCTCGGTACAACAACAACCAACGCCGAAGGCCTGTATTCATTCGCCGGCCTGACGCCCGGCGACTACAAAGCCATATTCACCGCACCGGCGGATTTCCAATTTAGCCCGCAAGACCAGGGCGGTGACGACACCATCGACTCCGATGCCGACACGAGCACAGGCATGACCGGCGTGGTCACACTGCAATCGGGTGAGTCGAACTCCACTCTCGATGCCGGCCTGTTCCAGGCCACATCGCTGGGTGATTTTGTCTGGCACGATCTTAACGGTGACGGCATTCAGGACGCAGATGAGCCGGGCCTGGCAGGTGTCAATGTTGCTCTGCAGAATCCAAGCGGCGACACGCTGGATACCACCACGACCGATGCCGACGGCCTGTACGAATTTGGCGGTCTCATACCCAACGACTACAAGGTCAGTTTCACAGCGCCGCTGGGCTTTGTGTTCACGCCCCCGAATCAGAGCAGTGACGATGCGGTCGACTCGGACGCAGACACCACGACCGGCATGACGCAGGTCGTGACACTGCAATCAGGCGATGCGATCCTGATACTGGACGCGGGGTTGCAGGGCGACGGCGCGTTGGGTGATTTCGTGTGGGAGGATCTCAACG
The DNA here is from genome assembly GCA_963577075.1 of Phycisphaerae bacterium. GTDB lineage: Bacteria > Planctomycetota > Phycisphaerae > Phycisphaerales > Phycisphaeraceae > CAUYYV01. The sequence continues at coordinate 148 of CAUYYV010000012.1, read as the reverse complement.
CCAACGGGATCGTCGATATGGGCGAGGCGGGCATCGCGGGGGTGACGGTGACCTTGCAGAATGCGGGCGGCGCCACACTGGACACAACGGCGACCAATGGCACAGGCATGTACACGTTCGAGGACCTGACACCGGGGGATTACAAGGT
>CAUYYV010000011.1:0-22333 GCA_963577075.1 Phycisphaerae bacterium | reverse complement strand
GCGACTGCGGAGGCGACGTCTCGGCGTCGCGCTGCAGCGCAGCGCGGACCCGAACCATAAACGCGGCGCGGTCGCCGCCGAACCCGGGCTGCGATTCAGATGCGCTCATTGTCATCCCCGTGTCGCACCCACCAATCCCGGAAACTTCTCATCGGCGGCGCCGGCATGTCCCGCTGGCTCGTCCACTGCCCGATCATGCCCGAAGCGCGTTCGATCCAGCGTTGCGACACGTAAACACTGCGTTCGTCGCGTCCGTTGCCGGCACACGCCTTGCGGCGCAACATCTTCTTCTGCGCCCATTGACCCAAACGATACAACCGCGGGCTGCGCAGGCTCATGGCCCACATCTTGTAGAACAGGCGCTCGGATCGCTTCGTGATCCGCCCCCCCACCATGTCGCGTCGCAACTGGATCAGGTACTTGGGGATGTTGATCTTGACCGGACACGCCTCGTAACAGGCGCCGCAGAGACTCGAGGCGTGGGGCAGGTCCTTGAAGTTGGCAAGCCCCTTGAAGATCGGCGTGATCAGCGCCCCGATCGGGCCGTTGTACACCGCACCGTAGGCGTGCCCGCCAATCTTGCGATACACCGGACAGGCGTTGAGGCAGGCGCCGCAACGGATACAGCGCAGCATCTCGCGTGTCTCCTCCTGCAGCAGGCGTGTCCTGCCATTATCGATGAAGATGACGTGAACGTGCTCCGGGCCGTCCGGTTCCAGCCGGCGCTTCGGGCCGGTGATAATGTGCGTGTACACCGTCAACGGCTGGCCCAAGGCGCTGCGTGACAACAGCTTGAGCAAGACGGAAAGGTGTTCGAGGTCCGGGATCAACTTCTCGATGCCGACAAACGCGATATGGATGCGAGGTGCACTGGTACACATCCTCCCATTGCCCTCGTTTGTGCAGAGCACGATCGATCCGGTCTCGGCGACGAGAAAGTTGGCGCCGCTGATGCCCAGGTCTGCGTGTCGGTATTTCGTGCGCAGGTGGCGGCGGGCAATCATGGCAAGTGCAGCCGGGTCATCGGTGTACGGCACACCCAACTCACGCTCGAAGGCCCGGCCCACGGCGTAGCGATCCTTGTGGATCATCGGCTGGACAATATGCGACGGCGCGTCGTGATCGAGTTGAAGGATAAACTCACCCAGATCCGACTCAATCGTTTCAACGCCGATATCTTCCAGCGCCGGCACGAGGCGGATCTCTTCTGTCACCATCGACTTGCTCTTGACGCACAGCTTGCACTCATGATGACGCGCTATCGCCAGACAGATGCGGTTGGCCTCGTCGGCGGAGGCGGCGAAATGCACCTGCGTGCCGGCATCCGTGGCACGCTCGGTGAACCGATCCAAGTAGTAATCGAGATGATCGAGCGTGTGCTGCTTGATACTCCCCGCCAGCGTGCGTATCTCGTCGGAACGATCGCCGAACACCTCGGCAAACACGCGCTTGCGCAGGTCGTCCTTGTTACGGGTCGCCTTATCAATAGACGCCTGCAACCGGCTGTCGGCGGTGGCGGCCGCGACGCGGTTGGTGAAGTCATAGGGCAGCGTCGGAAACAGAAGGTCGTGACCTTCGACCGACAACACGGCCGGGCGTGGGGCGGGGTTGTTCGACGTAGCGGTCATGGTGGCGATTCGACCTCCTCCCCACCGCCGGCAACGGGCTGACCCGACGCCGAAGACTCATCGGGCTGCATCAGGCCAAGCCCTTCGGCAATCACTTCGGCCAGACTCTTGAACGATACGTCCGCGCCAGCGCGACGGCAGGCACCGCTGATGTTCATCGTGCAGCCGGCATCGTTGCTGATCACGGTATCCGCACCCGTCGCCGTGATGCAATTGACCTTGTCGCGCACCATCTCGCCGGAAATCTGCGGGTATTTCACGGCAAACGTGCCGCCGAACCCACAGCACTGATCGACCTTCTCCATCGGCACATACTCGAGCCGATCAATCTGGCGCATCAATTGCGTGGCCTCGTCGCTCATCCCGAGGCCGCGCAGATGGCAAGAATAATGATACGTCGCCTTGCCGGGCCACTTGACGTTCAACTCGGCCAGATCCACCTTGAGTACCTTGACCAGAAATTCAACGAACTCGAATGTCTTGTCGGCAAACCGCCGGGCGGCGTCGGCGTATTGCGGATCCGACGCCAGCAGATCGGGGTAATAATCCCGGATCATCGCTGCACACGATCCCGAGGGCGTGACCACGCGCTCGCTCGACTCGAACACGCGAATCATCCGCTTGGCCAGCTCACGCGCGTCATCCTCAAACCCGTTGTTGTACAGCGGTTGACCACAGCAGGTTTGCTCGTCGGGAAAATCGATGGCGCAGCCCAGATGCGTCAGCACCTTCACCACCGCGATGCCCGTGCGTGGATAGAATGTATCGGTCAGGCAGGTAATCAGCAGTGATACGTTCATGTAATGCGATCTTTGTACGGATCGTGGAATCGCAATTCTAAGTTGCTGGCGTGACAATGACAAAACCCGATATGATGACGCCCATGGCGATCCTCTCGCACGGCTCAGATCTGACGATGGCCCCGACGCTCGGCCCGATGGTACGCCAATCGGGCAAGACGGTGCGCAAGGCGGTGGTGCAACTGGCGGCGCAGCGTTTTACGGCGTTGCAGCTAGATGCGGCGCTGTCGGGCATTCGTCCCCGCGACCTGGATCAACGGGCAAGGCGGGACCTGACGGCACTGCTGGCCCGCCATGACCTGAGGCTGGCGGGGCTCGACCTGTTCGTGCCCCGCCGACATTACCTCGCCGACGAGCACATCGATCGCGCCCTGTCGGCGACGGTGGCGGCCATCGAACTGGCGGCCGACCTTGGACGCGTGCCGGTGAGCCTGGCCATGCCGGTCGCGGATATGCCCCGCGACGCACTCGATGCAGTGGTCAACGCGGCCGACGGGCACGGCGTGCGCGTCGCCGTCCATGCCGAGGATCAACTCGACGAGTTGCTGGCATGGGTCAAAGATGTTGACTTGCCGTGCGTTGGCTGCGGGCTCGACCCGGCAGCCTTGATCACACACGGGCAGGACCCGTTGGATGCCCTGCAACAAGTCGGCTCACGCCTGGCGATCGGTCGGCTGAGCGATGCCGGTGCGGGCGATGCCGTCCGATGCTTACCCGGTGCCGGCGAGCTTGACGTCATCGCCTATCGTATCGCCATCGATCTGAACACCGCACGCACCGGCCCGGTCGTTCTCGACCTGCGCGGCCTCGGTAACACCCTGCAAGCCGCCGGCGACGCCAAAACCGTTTGGGATGACGCGGGGTTCAACGTCTGAAACACGCACGCCGTTGACACACCGGCGCGAACTGTTTCCGGTATTCGCCCACTTTGACGAACAAATCGGCAAAATCCATGGTGGCCTTCTTGCCATGATGTTGTGATTAACGCCCCTTTCGGCTGGAGGCCGCTTTTTGCTCGCCTAGCCGAAACCCAGGTTAATAGTCAGTGATTTTCAATTTTTGCAAGCGCAATGATACCGAGGCGATCAAAAGTGGTTCCGGAACCATAAGAAAGGGCAGGAGTTATCGCTGTCTCTGATTGATGCCCGTGGGGTGAATTGGACTGTGCGGCGGCCGTTACATAACCGGATGAGCCAGTATGGTCGGCTCCGTATCGTGCCGATAATGTCAGAGGCGAACCCGATCCGTCATGCGAGGATCGATGTGCCGAAGGAATTGTTGCTTGAGCACGAAGAAGCAGCCAAAACCTAAACCATCAAGTAAAAAGTCGTTTGTTCTAGACACGAACGTCCTGCTGCACAACCCGGAGTCGATATTTACGTTTGCCGACAACCAGGTGGTAATCCCGTTCACGGTGCTGTAGGAACTGGACAAGTTCAAGAAAGAGAGCAACAACGTCGGCCGTAACGCTCGCGAGGTGATCCGCCACCTTGACGATCTGCGCAAACAGGGCCATCTGGGCGAGGGCGTCGAGTGGAACGGCAATGGCGGCACCGTCCGCATCGAGTTTTCCACCGGTAATCGACCCGATTCATTGCGCGACGATTCGCCGGACAACCGGATCATCGGCGTCGCGTGGGCGCTTTCGCAGAACGGGCGACGAACCACACTGATCTCGAAAGACATCAACGTCCGCATCAAGGCCGACGCCCTCGGTCTGCACGTCGAGGATTTCGAGGCGCAGAAGGTTGACGCCGATCGGCTCTACGGCGGTTACATGAGCATCAACGTGCCCGCCGAGTTGATCGACTCGCTCTACACCGAGAAGCAGATCGAGCTTGACCAGCTCGCGCCGCACCTGGCCATGGCGGCTGAAAACGGCGAGTCGCCATCGCACGAACTGTTTGCCAACCAGTTCGTGCAGTTGTGCCGCAAGATGGACGAATCTCACACGGGGCCAGCCCGCCGGCTGGGCGACACCGATCATCTGATTCCCATCCACGGGCCCCGCCGACCGGTGTTCGGCATCATGGCGCGAAACGTCCAGCAGACCATGGCGTTCGACCTACTGCTGGACGACGACGTCAAGCTCATTACTCGCCGGCACGGGCAAGACGCTGCTGGCGCTCTCCGCCTGGATGCAGCCGATCTTCGACAACCTGACATACCTAATGTCGTCGCGCGGCATCGGATCGCAGCACGCCGGGAGCAAGCCGACCGAGCAACGTATCATCAGCATGATAAACACGGGCAAGCTCGTGCTCGAGCCGCTGACTTACATCCGCGGGCGCAGCATCCCCAACCAGTTCATCATCGTCGATGAGGCGCAGAATCTCACGCCTCATGAGGTCAAGACCATCGTGTCACGAGTCGGCGAGGGCACGAAGATCGCCCTGACCGGCGACGTCGGGCAGATCGACAACCCTTACCTGGACGCCTCGTCCACTGGCCTTTCCTATCTCGTTGAGCAACTCAAGGGTCAGCCGATTGCCGGCCATATCACACTGGCCAAGAGCGAACGCTCCCAACTGGCGTCACTGGCCGCGAAGACGTTGTGAGTGATCGGTGATCTGTCCTTGTAGCTAGCCGTGGCATTTGCAATCCGTCAAGCTCAGCCGAAGCGAAGCGTAGGCCGGGTTTCGTACACCAGCAACCCCGCGCACGCGTCCATCACCTCGCGATCCTCGTCACGGCGGTTGTCGTACAATGGCCAGTAACAGGCACAGGGGTTGGCATGATGGAAAAACAAGCATCTCAACCGGTAAAGAAGCATCGTCGCTGGCTGAGGCGGTTGCTCGGGGCATTTGGCGTACTGCTCGTGCTCACGGTGCTGCTCGTGCTGATGCTGCCCACGCTGGCGAGCACGGATACCGGGACGCAGTGGGTGCTTTCTTACGTCAATGACGGCATCGACGGCGCCGTCCAGATCGACGACCTGGAACTGACATGGTCGGGCGGTCAGAACATCCGCGGCCTGACGGTGCAGCCGCACGAGGACGATCCTTTCACCGTCAAGGCGGTCAACGCGCCCGACGTGTCGCTCTGGTCGCTTCTGCGCGGCAGCCGAGTCCTCGGCAACATCACCATCACCGGCGCCCGGGGCGATCCCGACGTGCTGCAACGCGTCTTTGCCGGCCCGGAGCAGCAGCAGCCAACCAGGCCGACGACGGCTGCGCGAGGCCTGACCGATTTGCGCATTGACTTGCAACTCGTCGACTGGCATCTGACTTTCCACGTGCCGCCGCAGGAACCGGTCGAAGTGATCATTTCATCAGCCAACATCAAACTGGACGGGCCGGGCAAGCTGGCGCTGCAATTGAGCAGCACCGTGACACAGGGATCGACCAGCGGGCAGATCAAAGCCGGCGGCCGTATTGATGGTTTTCAGGACGCCGCAGGCCGATGGAAGCCGCAACAGGTTCGGTTCGACGGCCAAGCCACGCTCGCCCAATTGCCCGTCGCGTTTCTTGATCGCATGCTCCAACAGGACGGCCGGCTCGTCGCGGCAATCGGCCCGACCGTGCAGGCCAATCTAATTGCCAAGGGCAAACTCGAAGATCTCGACGCCACCATCGAGATCAAAAGCGAACGACTCGAGGCACGGGTGCGACTGGTCCACCAGGACAACCACATCGCGTCCACAGATGACTCGGCGTTTCGGCTAGACGGCGACGAGCATGGCTGGGCCGCCCTCGGTGAGTGGATCCCCTCTCTGCGCGACACCGAACTGATGCAACCGTTTTATGTGGAAGGCCGGATCAAGAGATTCGCCATCCCGATCTCGGGCCAGACAGCCCGATTGGCCGACACCAGCCTTGACATCGAACTGATCGGCAGTGACCTGGTGGTCGCACTGCCCGGGCGCGTTGACCCGTTGAAGCTGTCGGACGCCAGGCTGTTGATCCGGTCCGACGCGGTCGGCCGGCGCATCGACGCCAAATTGTCCGGATACCGCGACTCGGCGACACGACGAACCGACTTCGAAGTGACCGCGACGGCACAGCACCTGCTGGACGACCGGGGCATGCCGACGTGGGATGCGATTATCGCGAAGGTAGAGGCGCAGATCACCAACCTGCCGACCGTGCTGATCGAGCCGTTTGTCCCGCAACTTGCAAACCTGACCGGCCTGGCGCTGGGCCGGAGCGTGGACATGCGCATCATGGCCACGCACGACCCGGCGACGCACACAGATCGAACGTCCGCGGATCTTCAATTCGCGATCCACAGCGATAACCTCGACGGCCAGTTGCAGGGCCGGTACGAACCGGCGCAGTTGACAGACGCCAATGGTCGCCTGGTATTCGTCACCGAGCCGGCCTCGCTCAGCGCCATGATCGCGAAGTTCGACCACAAGTTGCCGCAACAATACCAGTCGCTGGCCATCGACAAACCTGTCACCGCGACACTGACGCTGGAAAATGTCGCCGTACCATTCGCCTCGCCCGTCAAAGGCATGACAGGTCATATCACCGTTGAAGTTGATCAGGTCGCACCAACCGGTATCGATCGGATCGCCGGCACATCACTGAAGAACGTCAAGGCCGAGTTGTCGTGCCCGCATGCAGGCGCCCCGGCCACCTTTAACATCGACATGGCCATCGTCCACCAATCGCAGCCGACCACGGTTCACGCCGAGGGCACAATCGGCGATCTGTCGGCACCGACGGCACAACTGGATGCGAAGCTGACCGGGTTCGCCGCATCAATCGCGTTGATCGAGCAACTTATCAACCGACCGGGCGAACTGACGCCGATCGCAGGCGACGAGATCGAGCAATTCACGGTCACCGTGCAACACCGTGACAATCCACGGGATCGGTGGACGTTCGACGCCTTCGCTACTTCCGCGGCCGGGCTTGATGCGAAGTTGGTCGGCCATGTTCTTGAAGGCCACACGCTAAATATCGACAAGATCTCAAAACTGACCGCCATGATCTCGCCCTGCGTGTTCGCGGCGTGGATGACCAACCCGAACAACCCGAAGACGCCTGTCGAGTGGCTGCTGCAAAAGCCCGCGCGACTCGAACTGACGTTCGGCGGGGCGCAGTTCGTAGTCCGCGACAGGTCCGAGCAGGCCGACACGCTCGATGGCATCGAACCGGCTAAATCGAAAATCATCGCCGACGCCGTGCTTGACCAACTGAGCATCGTGCGACGCGGTGAGCAGAAGCCGCTGCCGATCGACCGCTTAGCTCTTGCACTTCGCGCCGACGACCTGCGCAAGCCGATCGTGCTGACCATCAGATCGCGCCTGCGCCAAGCCGTCAGCGATGAAGCTGCCGCGACTGCGGTACCACTGAGTGTCAACGTAAGCATCGCCGGACTCTATGACGCGCAGGGCCGATACGATCCGAAGCATGCCGTTTATGAAACCGACACCAAGATCAACAGCTTTCCAACGGCGACGATCGCCGGCTTCTTGCCACAGGGAATCTTGCTCGCCACGATGATCGGGCCGGAGGTGTCGATCGATGCTCAGGGCAGGATTTCGACCAACCAACCGGGTGACGTGGACCTTGTCCTCGAGTCGGATTTTATCACGATGGGCATCGCCGCCACGGTGGGCAAGGTTATGGTGCTCCGCGAAGACGCGAATGCGCGATTTCTTCAGTTGACGCCGCCACTTGTGGAACATGGCTTGAGCAATCTGCTTCCGCTGCTGGGAGACGCCATCGGTGCCGACCAGGTCATCACCGTCAAGCTGATGAAGGATGGGTTCAGCCTGCCGCTCGATGAGTTTGATATCACCAAGGCCACCGCCGTCGCGGAAATCAACCTCGGCGAATTGAAGCTTAGGCCCAAAGGTGAGTTGTCCAAACTGCTGAACGTCATCTCGCACAAGAAGCGGGGCGAGGAGGCACTGGCCAAGTCTGAACCGGCGCTGGTGCGCCTCGAGAAAGGCGTGATCTCTTACGACAAACTGACCTTGCACCTGGAGGGCATCCCCCTGGTGTTCAGTGGTAAGGTCGACCTCGTCGCCGGCAAGGTGGACATGATGGTGGGCATCCCGGTCGACGCACTGGCGATGTATATCAAGGAGTTGAGGTCAATCGCCCAATCCAACATGGTCATCGGTGTGCCCTACCGTGGCCCGATCGGCAATGCCAAGCTGGACCTCGCCCACCTCGGTGCAGAAATCCTTCGCCTGACCATCGAAAACAAGGGTGGCCAGGCCATCATCGACCTGCTCGACGGCATCCTCAACGGCAAGGACAAACAGGAACAAGACGAGCAGGATGAATCCCTGCCCACCAAGGAGACGGCCGGGGATCAAAAATCAGACGCCGAGTCGCAGAACGCACCACCGTCAATCCTTGATCTGATCGACGACTTCAAGAAAAAGGTGGAGCAACGCAAACATCGCAAGAAAGAGAAGAAGAAGGGAAACTGATGAAGCGTGTCGTTGTAAATGCATTCGGTCCACCGAAAGTGATGACAATGGTCGAGGAACCGTCGCCGCCGCCGGGACCCGACCAGGTGCGTGTGCGTGTCACCAGCATCGGGATGAACCACGCGGACCTGATGGCGCGAATGGGTCAGTACCGACTGCTGTCTGGCAACCCACCGTTTACGCCCGGCCTCGAAGCGGGCGGCGTGATCGAGGCGGTGGGCGAAACGGTGACGGACCGCCAAATCGGACAACGCGTCATCCTCGGACCCGCCGCGCCGCGCCGATCGAGCGACTCGATGGCGGGCACGTACCGCACGCACTTTGTCTGCCCCGCACGCGAAACATGGCCAGCGCCCGACGCGATCAGTGATGACCAGCTCGGCGCAATCTGGCTGGCATACCTGACCGCATGGGGATGTCTTGTATGGAAGCAAGACCTTCGACAGGGCCAGACCGTGACGATCCCCGCGGCATCGTCGAGCGTCGGACTCGCCGCGGCGCAGATTGTCGCCAAGCTCGGCGGCACGAGTATCGGGCTGACCACCAGCGCCGACAAGGTTGACAAGATCAAGGCCCTGCCTGCCTGCGATTTCGATCACCTGATCGTCACCCGCGACCGCGACTGGGCACGCGACATCAAAGAGTTGACCGGCGGCCACGGCACCGACGTTTTCTTCGACCCCGTGGCCGCGGGCGGTTACCTCGACACGGAGATCCGATGCCTGGCATCCGGCGGCACGATCTGGCTCTATGGGCTGCTGGGCGAGGCCGGTCCAGTTGACCTGTCGCCGCTGATCCACAAGTCGGCCGCCATCCGCGGCTGGATGTTGTTCGAGTTGACCTCGGCCGGGCCCGATGAATACGAACGCGGCTGCCGCCATATCCTTGACGGCTTTGCCGACGGCACATACCGCCAGCACATCGATCGCACCTTCACGCTCGAAGACCACCGTGACGCACACGAATACATGGAGCAGGCCCGACACATCGGCAAGCTCGTGCTCGTGCCGTAGGCGGATGACGCTGCCTCCGACGCGGCAGCGCACCACCGGTATCGCTGGCCACAAATCAGATCATTGACCCACTCCTGACCGTCCTCGGACATTGATACGGCCCCAAGGATGCTCCGTCACCACAACCGCAGGCCTACCCGACAGGCCTGGTGCCGGCAAAGAACATCAGCGTCCGACACGCTACCATGTCAACAATGGCACCAGGCCGCGGCGTCGAACCAAAGGCAAACGATGGTCGATCAGGGCAACGAGCAAGGTGACCTGCGGCACGGCGCCCAGGCCCGACCACAGCAGAGCGAAGGCGGGGATCACGTCCATCAGCCGACCCCATCACCACGCGATCCGGTCATCCGACTCGAGAACGTCTCCAAGAGCTTCGGGGCGTTGCAAGTGCTCGACGGGATCACCCTTGAGATAGCCCGGGGCGAAACGACCGTGATCATCGGGCCCAGCGGCACGGGTAAGAGCGTGTTGCTCAAGCACATCGTCGGCCTGCTCACGCCTGACCGCGGCGCGGTGTGGGTCGAGTCGATGCGCGTCGATCAACTGTCCGAATCTCAACTCGTGGACGTACGCATGAAGATCGGCTTCCTGTTTCAGATGGGCGCCCTGTTCGACTCGATGACGGTCGAGCAGAACCTCTGTTTCCCCTTGGCCGAACACATGAAGATGTCCGCGGCCCAGCGGGTGGCCCGCTGTCAGGCCGTGCTCGAACTGGTCGGGCTCACGGGCGTCGAGCAGAAGATGCCGGGCGATCTGTCCGGTGGCCAGCGCAAGCGGGTTGCGCTGGCGCGGGCGATCGTGCTCGAGCCACAGATCGTGCTGTACGACGAGCCGACAACCGGCCTCGACCCGATGCGCGCCGGCGTAATCAACGAGTTGATCATCAGCCTGTCGAAGCGACTGGGTATCACCAGCATCGTCGTGACGCACGACATGGCCAGCGCCAACAAGATTGCCGACCGGATTGTCATGCTATACGATGGACACATCATCGCCGACGCGACCGCCTCCAATTTTTCCGATACCAACAACGACCTGGTGCAACGCTTTATCCACGGCCGTACTGACGACGCCGACCTCGACCGCATCCACGGCGCGCACATGGCAAACCGATGAGCGAAAGCAAGCGGAACATCCTCGTGGGCCTGATGTCGATTGCCGGGCTTGGCTGTCTGGGGGTAATCCTGCTGCTGTTCGGCTACACGCCTCAATGGCTTGAAAATGGATATGTCGTCTCCGTGGAATTGAACCAGGCTGCCGGGTTGACCCCCGGCAGTCGCATCAAGCTCAGCGGGATCGACATCGGCCGCGTGTGGTCGATCCGGCTTCAGAATCCGCCCAACCGCGGCGTGCTCGTCGAGGCGTTGATCGATGACGACATCGCCCTGCCCGAGGCGGCCCGCATCGGCGTCGAGGCGCCTATTCTCGGGGGCAGCCCGAGTCTGGCATTTCACATCGGCGTACTCGACGATGAGCAGTTGAACCGGACCCTGGCCACCGATGGCAGCGCGAGGGTGCAGGGTACCGTGCCATCGCTGGCAACCAAGTTCGCCGAGGAGATGAAGGCCGCCCTCGCCGAGCCGTTCATGCGGTTCGAACAGTTCAGTGACCGCTGGACGCGCGTGGCCGATCATCTGATCGAACTGACCGAGCCACGCTCACCGACGGAGGTCGACGCCGGCCGTGCCACCGGCAATCTGCACACGATTCTGGCGCGTACCGATGCGCGTCTGACGGAACTGAAGCAGACCATCGGGCACGCCGACGCCTGGCTGACCGATGAGCAGCTTCAATCCGACGTGCGCGCTGCGGCGGCGCGGTCTGCGGCGGCGATGCAGAAACTCGACCACGCCGCCGACCGTGCCAGGCAATTCATCGACGGCGCAACCCGTCTTGTCGTTGGTACTGACAAACATCTAGGCAGCCTCACGAAGCGTTATATCGCCGTCGCTGACGACATGGGCCGTGCACTGGGCAAGCTCCAGAACGTGCTCGACAAGGCCGACGCCGGCCAGGGCTCAATGGGCAAGGTGCTCAATGACCCGGCCCTGTACAACAACCTCAACGACACGCTGCAACGCATGATCGCCGCGATCAAGGAGATGCAACTGCTGATCGAGAAGTGGAAGAAGGAAGGCGTGCCGGTGCAGCTTTAACCACATCGCCATGACTGCCTGGCACCCGCCTGTTGCAGATGAGATCACATTCGCCACAATCGATTCAACATCGTTTCGAGCAACGAACAATCGCCATGCCCGCACCGACAACAAGGCTCACGGTGGGTTCCGGCATGCGATCGACTCCTTGCCTGGCGACCGAAATATCGTGACCGCCGATGGCGTATAGCCTGCCGACGAAGTCGAATGCGGACGCGATCCCGTTGATCGAACGATCCATGCTCGAGTGCACCGGCCATTTGCTGTTGGCCGGATCATAAACCTCTACAGAAGAACGAAACCCCAGGCCCCAACCACCGATCTCATATGCATGAATCCCTTGTCGTCGGTGGATACGGTGCCGAGTTGGTCCTTTTTGATTCAGGCGGAACCCTGATAGTCACATGAGCCCTACCGACGACGCTACCACCCCGAGCTACGCCACACCGGTCCGTTTGGCGTATCAGCCCACCCACATAAACCAATTATTCTTACAGAAACTGGCACAAGACACTGAGTTATGTGGGCCAATCTCAACGGTGGGCGATTCAAAGCAAAGTTGTCCTAGTGACGGACCAAAGTACATCGCCCTCAGAGAGGCTTGCTGAGAATGTCTGTCGTATGGCCGCCAGGACGATTCGCTACGAAGAACTACGAGTGTTCGGCACATGGGATTGTGGTGCCACCCACTTCAACTCGTGATCAGCGACGAGGGCGTCGATTCAGGTTCGTTTCTTCCTCCTCACCGCTGTTTTCGATCTTGATGGTCGGCGTTCTGCCCGACGGACTTCTTCCTGCATCATCTGATCGAATCTGGTCCAACCCATCTTCCGACCGATCTGATCATGACTGCCCCGCCAGACAACGGCTCCTTGCAAAAGGCGGAGTTCTCCAAATTTGACATCGTTCTGCTTCACTGTGAACACGATGTCCTTCTTTCGAACCTCCATCTTGCGAACGTCGATATCAACCAGCAACTTGTGCCTTGCCATAGTGTGGTTCTCCTGTCATTAAGGTCCGACGCAAGGTGTTAGAAGAGTAAGCAAAGTCATCTCCAGAACAATCGCCACACGAACTGATGGCCGGCAAGGAGAGCATCGATTTGCATCCATACACCGAGTGTTCCACTCAGGCGCATGTTATCTCTATTAGCCGATGATGGGATCGGCACGGGCGATTCTTGCCGCCCCGCTCGACAGCACCGATGTGTTTGCAGTCGATTCGGGCGGCCGTGTCGAACTGCTCTTGCATCATCCGATCCGTCAATGGGATGTCGCTCTTCATCGGAGCGGGCCCCTTCTTACTCGATTTCTGTCGGGGATCACTTGATCACCCAGGGACCGGTCGAAAAATAAGCCGGCCTCCTGCGTCCGGGGTGGGACGCGGAGGCCGGCTGGTACCAGGCAAAGTTGGATGGGATATTCAACCCTGCTTTATCATCGTCGTCGCGGCCTTAGGGTTAGCAGGATGCAACCCGCCGCCATCAGCCCCGCGGTACCCGGCTCGGGAATCTCCATGGTCAACTCGAAGGTACCCCCGTTGAATGCACCGATCGAGGAGTTTCGCGTGTACGGGTTGAGATCGGTGTCCAGCAGTTCGCCGAAGCTGGCCGGATCAAGCAGCGTACCGTCGAGGCTACCGTCGAAGCTGACTTCTTCGCCCAGGAACGCGGTGTTACCCGAGAACCCGAGTTGATTCAACTCGAGCGACTCACCAAGCAGGGAGGGGAACATATCCAGCAGTACCCCGCCGGTGATGGTGAAGTCAATGCCGTTGACCGCCTGGAGGACCAGGTTGATGGTGGCGAAGTCTGAATTCGTGTTCGGCCTCTGGAAGATCGCGATGATGGACGCAAACGTGTTGTCGGGATTGACCTCACCGATCAGCCACGGCGTGCCATCCGACGCGGCCGCCGGGATCGATGATGTCGGTGCGCCAAAGTAGTCGGCTGTAACCAGATCAGTGGCCGTCGTCCCGTCATCGTACATCTCGAAAGTGCCCGCGGTGACCTTGCTGGTGACCGAGTAGGAGACGAAGGTAGCCTCCGACGGGTCGGCGCCCGGACCCCAAACAACGCCGGCTTGACCCGTCTTCTCCAGCTTCAGGTTGCTCAACTTGTACGTCAACTCACCGCTGATCGAACCCCGGTTGCTATGGTCATCGGCGTCCGCGATGGTGCGCACCTCGCCGAACGCCGTGAGGATAATCTCCTCACCCAGGTCCAACGGCAGCAGGAAACCGGCCGTCGGGCTGTCCTTGTCGATATCGATCGTCGGATCCTGCGTCGTGTCGAACGCCGTGATCGCATCGAATCGAATCCGAAGCGCGTCATTCGGCAGGTTAATCGTCGCCGATGCTGCGCTGCACCACAAGAGTACCGCCATGGTGGTTGTCAGAATTGTTTTTGCCTGGCACATTTTCATCGTTCTTTCTCCGAATTGGTATCCCATCCACTTGTTGATTAGTTCACAATATTTTTATTCACATCCACCGGGACCCCGCCCGATGAACGGTCCAGTCAGTATCTCACGGGCTTTCTGTCAAACAGGGAATAATCAGTCGACTCGTGCGTGATACGGCCGGGAGCCGGTTCGACCGCCGTCTTGAGCATGGCGGAGACATATCGTTCCACCTTGCCGATCGCTTCACGGCCTGGCAGGTAGACGCTGGCACCCGCAGTGCGAACTTCACGTTCGCACTGATGACTGTGCTCGGTGGACACCGCTATCACGGCCAAGCGCCGCCACCCGGTCTGCAACATGCGGATCAGTCGAAGTGCCTTGTCGTAACGGTCGGACACCTGAACAATGACTACCTTCGGCTGCACCGCAACCACTTGTTTCATCGCCTGTCGCAATGATGGGCATTGCAGCACCGCCCAGCCGCGACTGTCTGCGACGTAACGCATATCCGCAATGATGTTGTCGTCAATAGTGACAACCAAGATGTCAATATTCGCGGTAAGTGCCATAACGGACGCTCCTTTCGTTAATACCTGTTCCAGTGTTTTCTCCACCAGTCCATTAACGAAATGCGTGCCAAACCAGGTGCATCTATAAAAAAAATTCTAACTGTCAGCAGCAACAAGCATTTGTGTTACATCACAAAAAAAGATCGTGATCAAAATGCCCGGCTTCCAAAAGGTATGATTCGTACCATGCGCATGCACATCCTTCTGCAACCTGTTGTCAACGGTACCTTTGGCAATGGAAGGTACGTTTTGTACCCGTGGTTCAAAATGTGCCTGGCTGCAACGATGCGATTTATCGCGCACAGTTATCGGAGGGTACCCAACGGTACGCACCACCCAATACGGCATGAGCCGGCCGAGCCCATGCCGTTAACCACGGCACAACTAATTTTTTATCCTGGTGTATGCATATTCTGCCCACGGCCACGTTGAGGCTTGATCCGCCCTGACGTCCGGATAGCCGGTTCGGCGATACGATATGCGCCACGAACCGTTTAACTGTCCGCAACCTGGGTGAAACCCGAGGAGTACCCCATGGCCAAGGCCGAACAACCTAATATCCTGTTTATCTGCACCGACCATTGGCCCGATGCACTGACGCCCGCGGCAGGTCATCCGGTCATCATGACGCCGACGCTCGCGCAACTGGCACGCTGCGGTACGCGATACAGCAACGCTTATTCAACCTGTCCGATTTGTATACCCGCGCGACGGAGCCTGATGACCGGCCTGACGCCCCGCAGCCACAACGACCGAACCTTCAAAGAGCACCAGCCGATGCCCGACGTGCCCAAACTTGCCGAGACATTTCGCGGCGCTGGTTATCAGACTTATGCGGTCGGCAAACTGCACGTCTACCCGCAGCGTGACCGGATCGGTTTCGATGACGTCCTGCTCGATGAACAGGGGCGCCACCATCTCGGCGGCGGAGCCGACGATTACGAACTGTTTCTGGCCGACCAGGGATATCCCGGCCAGGCGTACGCCACTGGCATGTCACACGCCAGCTTTATCAGTCGCAGTTGGCCTCTGCCCGAAGCCTGTCACCCGACGAATTGGGCGGCATCACAGATGTGCAGGGCCATCCACCGCCGCGACCCGCGACGCCCGGCGTTCTGGTACCTGTCCTTCTCGGCGCCTCACCCTCCCCTGACCCCGTTGCAGGCGTACCTGGATCTGTATCAAGATGTGCAGATCGATTCGCCGACCGTCGGCAACTGGTCCCGTGACCCACGCACGCGGCCGTGGGTCTGCAACTATATAAACAGCAATCGCGAGTTCTGCGATGCTACCGAACCTGAAATCGCGCAGGCGCGCCGCGCCTTCTACGCCACCTGCACCCACGTCGACCATCAGATCCGCGTCGTAATCGGCACGCTGGGCGAGGCAGGCCTGCTCGACAACACCGTCATCGTCTTTACCAGCGACCACGGCCATATGTGCGGCGAGCACGGCCTCTGGGCCGTGATGTTCATGTACGAGTACGTCAGCCACATCCCGCTGATTATCGTACCGGCGGCGCAGGATCATCGGCTTGGCGGGCCCGGCACCGTCGATAATCGACTGGTCGAGTTCGCCGATATCCACCCAACACTGCTCGACCTGGCAGGCATCGCGATACCCGACACCGTCGAATACCGCTCGCTCGCCGATGACTGGCAACGTGAATATCTGTATGGCGAGTTCGACGAGGACCAGATGGCGTCACGGATGATCCGTCAAGACCGGTTCAAGCTGATCTATTACCCGGTTGGCAACCTCACCCAGTTATTCGACGTGGCTGCCGATCCACGCGAGGCACATGATCTCGCCGATGAACCGGCCCATGCCGACACGCGTGCGAAACTGACTCGCATGCTCATAGACGAATTGTACGGCAGTGATCGTGCCTGGCTCCAAGACGGTCAACTGATCGGCCTACCTGACGCGCACCGACCCGAGACAAATCCGGACGGCATCCTTGTCAGCCAACGTGGGATTGGGTTCATGTAGAAGACCACACGCTTGCGTCTGTGGATATCATCAAACACCATTCGAGGCCGGGGTTTAATAATTTTGCCGGTGAAGTTTTTACGCGTGTCCCGCGTGGCTATCTCGCCGTGTCTCTTGATATGGTGCAGGACCGCCTGTTTCAGAAGATCCTCAATCCGGGCCTCGAAAACTCTGGTATACACGTCGAAACTCTTGTCACCGCAGTACCCCGGCACCAACGCGCGGCGCACAAACATGTGCAGGCCGCACCGCTGCAAGACCCCGCCAAAGCCTCATATAACTTCTACCACTGCGTCTGCAGCCGCACTTCTCATCGAACCCGAGTGTTCGGTAAAGAAACATTTATTTTGTTCATACGACTTTGCGGTATCCTCCAAACGCAATCATTGCATCAAGCGGGAGCATACTCGCCAAAGACTTCTCGAAGCTGATTGCTGATTTCGCCGATCGTCGCGGTTGCCTTGACAGCTTCGAAGATGGCAGGCATGAGGTTGTCTCGGCCGGACGCGGCGCGGTTGAGGTTGTCGAGGGCGCGTTCGACGAGGACGGCGTCGCGATCGACCTTGGCTTTCCGCAGCGCATCGATCTGACCAGCCGCGACGTCTTCCTGTTGAAACAGTTCGATGGCCACCGGCTGATCGTCGCCGAACCGGTTGACACCGACGATCACGCGCTCGCCGCGCTGGACGGCCTGGCCGTAAGCGTAGGCTGCCTGCTCGATCTGCGCCTGCGGCCAACCCCGCTCAATGGCGGTGACCATGCCTCCCATGTCATCGATGCGACCGATGATCGACTCGGCCTCCGCCTCGAGATCGTCGGTAAGCTTCTCAACGAAGTAGCTGCCGCCGACCGCATCGACGGTGTTGGTCACCCCCGATTCGTAGGCGATGATTTGCTGCGTGCGCAGCGCCAGCGCGGCGGAGGCCTCGGTCGGCAGTGCCAGCGCCTCGTCTTTGGCGTTGGCGTGCAGGCTCTGGGCGCCGCCGAGCACGGCAGCCAGCGACTGGACCGCGACGCGCACGACGTTGCTGTCCGGATGCTGCGAGGTGAGGGTCACGCCACCGGTCTGGGCGTGGAATCGCAGCATCTGGCTGCGTGGGTCAGCCGCGCCAAAACGATCTTTCATGATGCGGGCGTAAAGTCGCCGGGCTGCGCGAAACTTGGCAACCTCCTCGAATAGATCCGTGTGGACGGCAAAGAAAAACGACAGTCGCGGCGCGAAGGTGTCCACCTCAAGCCCCGCGCGGTGGGCCGCGTCGATATACGCGATCGCATCGGCGAGCGTAAAGGCAATCTCTTGCGCCGCAGTCGCGCCCGCCTCACGAATGTGATAGCCGCTGATCGACACGGGATTCCATTTCGGCAGGTGCCGGGCGCACCATTCGATCACGTCGATGACCAATCGCATGGACGGTGCCAGCGGAAAGATGTACGTGCCGCGGGCCATGTACTCCTTGAGGATGTCATTTTGCACAGTGCCGCGCAAATGCGACAGTTTGACACCCCGCCGCTCGGCCACCGCAACATACATCGCCAGCAGAACCGGTGCGGTCGCGTTGATCGTCATGCTGGTCGAGACCTGGCCAAGGCCGATGCCATCGAACAGGACCTCGACGTCGGCGATCGTGTCGACGGCGACGCCGACCTTGCCTACTTCGCCGGCGGCGAGCGGATCATCCGAGTCGTAGCCGATCTGCGTGGGTAGATCGAACGCGACCGACAAGCCGGTCGTACCCTGCTCGAGCAGGTACCGGTACCGGTGGTTGGACTGCTCGGCCGTACCGAAGCCCGCGTATTGACGCATCGTCCACAGCTTGCCACGGTGCATGGTCGGGTGTACGCCACGGGTATATGGGTACTCCCCCGGCTTGCCAATTCTCGATGGATCAACGTCATCATCAGTGTAAAGACGGTTGACTGGCCGGCCCGACACGGTGCGAAACCCCTGCTGTCGCTCGCGGGTGTCGTCTTGTTGCGGATCCGGTTTGCTCATAACGCTTCAATCTTTTCGAGCAACGCATCAATGCCCGCGCCGGTCAATGCGCACACGCTTGCGACCGGCACGTCTCGGTGTTGTATCTGCAATGTCGTGATCAGTTCCTGTTCCAGTACGTCGGCGCCAGCCTGGTCGGCTTTATTGATCACGACAATATCACCGATCTCCATCAGGCCGGACTTCAAAAGTTGCACGCCGTCACCAACGCCGGGCGCCAGCACGAGTACGACACGCTCGGCAAGGTCAACGATCTCGATCTCGTTCTGCCCGACGCCAACGGTTTCGAGCATCACCGGATCACAGCCGATCATTTGCATGACTGCGGCCGTGGCGCGGGCGCCGCGGGCGAGTCCGCCGAGGTGGCCGCGGCTGGCCATCGAGCGGATGAACACGTTTGGGTCATCGGCGTGGCGCATCATTCTTACGCGATCGCCCAGCAACGCGCCACCGCCATGATGACTGCTCGGATCCACCGCGATCACACCGACGCGACGCGACGCCTGGCGGGTCCGCAGCGCCGCGATCAGTGCATCGACGAGCGTGGACTTGCCCGATCCCGGTGGTCCGGTGACGCCCCAGAGCCGGCCGGCGTCCGCGACAGACTCTTCTAGGACCTGCGCAGCGGCGGCTTCATCGTCTGCCAACAGCGACATCAGCCTCGCCGCATCGCGAGGCGACGCCGACTCACCGGCCTGCAGGCGCGAGATCAAATCGGAACATTCTTGCATCATGACGATTCATCATGCCCGGCCAACAACCGCGCAATCGTCTCAATAATCACGTCGTCGGACGTGCCCGGGGTGAAAATAGCGGCGACGCCGTCGGCCTCGAGTGCCGCCGCGTCCTCCTCCGGCACGGTCCCGCCGCCGAACACGATGATATCGCCGGCACCCTGCTCATCGAGCAGCTCGAGCACACGACGTATCAGCGTCGTGTGCGAACCCGAGAGCACCGACAGTCCGATCGCATCGACGTCTTCCTGGATTGCCGCGTGAACAATCTGTTCGGGCGTTCGTCGGATACCGGTGTAAATCACTTCGTGGCCGGCATCACGGAGAATGTGTGCCACGTATTTCGCACCACGATCGTGACCGTCCAGGCCGGGTTTGCCGATCAGGATGCGCCGGGGTCTGCTCATGAATTGACGCCCTTTTGCCCGCCCGGATCAAAAAGTTCGACGACCCGCTGCTTGGTCACTTTCCCCATCACGTTGCGAGGCAGCACATCGACAATCTTTAGCAAGGTCGGCACCTTGTAAACAGCGATCCTCTGTTTGGCCCAATAGCGCAGATCGTCCAACTCAAGTTGCGCTCCGCCAGCGAGCACGATCGCGGCCGCCACGCGCTCACCCCACTCTTCATCGTCCACGCCCACCACCGCGACCTGATCGATCGCATCATGGCTGCGCAGTTCGTCCTCTATTTCCAGCGCGGAAACCTTGTATCCGCCGGTCTTGATGATGTCAACGCTTTGCCTGCCGAGGATGCGATACACGCCGCCATGGCGCACGGCGACGTCGCCGGTCTTGAACCAGCCGTCTTCGGTGAACGCCTGCGCCGTTGCCTCGGGTTTGTTCCAATATTGGCCGAACACGCTGGGCCCCTTGACCTCGATCAGCCCGGACTCGCCGTCGTCGGGAGCGTTGCCGCTTTCGTCGATCAGTCGCACCCGTACGTCCGGCAGCGGTTCCCCGACACAACCGGGGCGACGCTCGCCGTCGAGTGGGTTTGACAGCGCCATGCCGATCTCCGTCATCCCGTATCGTTCGAGCAACGTGTGGCCGCTGATCCGCCGCCACTTTTCGAGCGTGGGCACGGGCAGCGCAGCCGACCCGGACACCATCAGTCGCAGCGCCCCGCAGCCGGCCGACATTTTCGCTTGTTGCCCGTCGTCCGCCGCCTGCCACGCCTTGATCAACCGTGCGTAAATCGTGGGGACGGCCATGAATAGTGTCACGCCGTCGGCATCAGCGATGCGCTGCCAGACGTGGTCGGCGTCAAACCCGGCATGCATCTCGCAAACCGCGCCTGACCACAAGGCACAGCACACCACGTTCACGATCCCGTGAACGTGGTGCAACGGCAGCACTTCGAGGATATGGTCGGTTTGGCACCAGCCCCAGGCGTCGACGAGACTGGTGATCTGGGCGGTGATGTTCGCGTGCGTGGCCACCGCGCCTTTGGGGCGGCTGGTCGTGCCGCTGGTGTAAACCAGCATGGCCGGACGCGCCGGGTCAACGACAGGCAGGTCGACCGGATCGGCGTCCGTCAACTGCGTGGTGAGCAGGAAGCGAAGACCACGCCGCTCGGCGATCGGGCGCAGCCGCTGCTCATGCCCCGCATCCGCCACGATGACCGATGCCTGCGCATCATCGACGACATAAGCCAGTTCCGGCTCGGGGTGCTGCACGCACATCGGCACCGCCACGCCACCCGCCCGCCAGGTCGCCCACTGCGTCACCACATACGACATGCCCGGTGAGGTCAGAAATGCCACCCGCGCTTCGTGAAGGTCATCGACACCACCGAGCAATGTCGCCGCTGCACGGGCCGACTGATCCAACAGGTCTCGATAAGTAAACCGATTTTCGCCGTCAATAATTGCCACGCGCTTCGCGTGCAGAGAAGCACGGGTGATCAACGGGATGGTTTCCACGGTGGCTGTCGCATTCATTGTCAGAGAGTATATGTTAACGACCCTTCCGCGATTCGCCTGGGTGCCGTCACCCCACGTCAGGTCCCTGATGTCACCGAAACGGGCGGTTACTGCGGCAATACATCACGACGGTCAACGAGCCAAGTTCCGTCGAGTTTTGCGAGGTGCTGACGGGCCACGGCGGCAAGATCCGCCAGGCCATGAATCCCGCGCCGATATTCAGGACCGCATCAAGGGTATGCAGATCGCCTTGCATCAGGATCGAATCGCCGGGCCATCGTCACTGATTGCACCCGCATCTTGCACAACGTAGTCCAACACCCGGTCCAATGACAACAGGCGTGACCATAGCAGTGGTTGCGCATGCATGTTACTAACCACGCCCGTCTATCATCTTGTTCAGTGCTTTGATTGATCCGTGTCCCCGTCGCATGTACACTATTGTGTTCAGATGAAAGGTTGGTTCTAGCATAGGCGAGACACTGGATTTAGGACGGCGCATTGAGTTGATGTCGATGGACAGGCATTGTGGGGATATCTCCCTGGGCCTGTACCGTCGTGACGTCGACGGTGTTGCGGGTGTGCTGGTTCATACATACAAATCGGTTGCGCAAGCCAAGCAACGCGTAGAGTTCATCACCTTAGGGCTGATCGAAATAGTCGGACTGGAGAGGGTCGCGGACGCACCGGGTTGGCTGCGTTTTCCCTGCCGATCTTTTCACGAA
>CAUYYV010000010.1:0-22643 GCA_963577075.1 Phycisphaerae bacterium | reverse complement strand
AAGGGCCTTTGTCGAACTTTCACTTCTCCGCTCATATTTTACCAGCTCGATCCGACCATCCAAGCAAAACTCAACTAATTTTGATCAGAAAGTCAAAAAACTTTTCATACAAATATCGATCGGCAGTGCGACGCGTAATGCGCTAAATCTTCCGACGATCCGGATGGTGTGCCTGTTTTAAGTGGAATCATCAACCCCGCAAAACCGGGGTGGGCCTGACATGATTGGTTATTGTCTGTTGTTCTCCCGAGCCGCCGCCGCCGCGGGAGCAGCCGATGGCCTCTCGATCACAACCAACCCGATCCGCCCAACCCGACGTATCGCAGGCTGGTGCGCAACCTGCTCGACGACCACAGCCAAAAATGCGGCCACAAGAGGGGCCGCCCATGATCGATCTGACGCCCGCCCTCAACGACGTGGCCGCAGCATGGTGGCCGTGAGTCTGGCACGCCTCCTAGCAAGGCGCCCTGGTGGCGGCTGCGGTGTTACTCGCCGTCCGGCTTGGTCGGCGCTGGCCGGCGAGCGGCGACCGTGTGGAAGTGGGTGAACGGCCACTGGCCGGCCAATGTGGACCACAATGCGGTGACAGCTTTGCGTCACCGCCATCGCGACTTTGATAAGACAGGCACGCATGTGCACGGTCGGCCCTTGCGCAGCACGTCGGGAATGTCAGCGTGATCACGTAACGCATCGAACAGGTTGTACGCCGCGGGGTGCAAAAGCAGACGCAAGAAGTCAGCCTTGAAGCGATGGTAACTGATCCGATCCGCGGATAGACCGTTGTTTAGTTCATCCATGCGTTGTTAGCCTTTGCCACGCCGGATGTAATCGTTGCAAACACGTTGCGCTTATCAGAAGACTTGGCACGGACAGGTTGGTCACCGCTGACCTGCCCCCATGAGTGACACCAGTGCCTATGTCAGCGGTTGCTCCTGCTCAGACATGGCCGCCAGGCGCAGGGCGTAGCCTCGGGAAATACTGCACCGACTCGCCCTACACCCTCTTCTTGCGCCTGATTCCCGCACCGGCGAGACCGGCCAGGCCGAGGCCAACGAGGAGCATCGAGGCTGGTTCGGGGATGGGGACTGCTGATGGGATGTAATTACCTGTTTCTCCATCAGACGGGATGTAATTACCGGTTCCTTCATCCCACGTATAGAGCAAGTTGAGCCCAGTGGGGTAAATGCCGTCTTCGTCTCCAGAATCAGCGACAAAATAGGTGAAGTGGGCGCCATCACCCTGTGACACCCCGACCACATCATAACCCTCATCACCGTAACCAGTCCCCTGGAGATCATCGTAACCAAACTGGATCAAACCGCTTGCATGAAGAACTACTTTGGAACGTGTTATAGTAATCTTCGTCTTCATAATCCACAACGTCATCCCAGGTTACGACAAACCTCTGATCCGACCCGGATCCCAGGGTGTTGTAGTAAATGTCTCCATCATAGGGAGGGTAAAGATCAGCCCAAAAAGGAGCTATCGTTGGACCGTAGTTGCTTTCGAAGTCCTCGCCCACTTGATAATCGTAGAGGTCCTCCTCTATGTCACCATCGAAGTGAAGAGCCCCGTTGGAGTTGATCCAAAGAGACTCATGGGACGTTCCATAAAAGGTGAAGTCAAAACCGATGTACACCTCCTCGTAATCATCATCTTCGTCACTGAGATTGCTCCAGGTGCCGAAATCTGATTCCCAGTAAAGGGAAACAGCATTGACTTGCGCCGTTAACCCAAACAACAAGCAAACTGCGGACACTGCGACTAACGGATTCACTCTCATCTTTCTCCCGCTTCAGTTTGTCGGCCGGCTCATTAGGTCGATCTCGTAGTTGCTACTGAAGGATGCAATCATATCAGCGTCAGAGGAATTTCCAAGTATTTTTAGCCATTTCAGCACTTTGGGGCCCGTTTGCCTGAGGAACCGAGCCGCCGGGGACGAATCAAGGTAAATTATTGTCAACACAGATGTTAAGGCGCCGCATGTAGTCACCTCTGTTCACCAGACAACTATTCCACCAAACGCATACGTCCATAACGAGCAATGATCTGCTCCGTCGTGTGCCGTTTCTTGGCCATGTTCCATGCCTTATTTCGACATGGACTCGTTTCAGGGGGCCAGGCCGGACGGCGGTCACCGCCTGTCCTGGTCACACAAAATCATCTCAACTGAGCAACCGTTCGAGGTCCTCACGGGTCAGCGTCTTGAGCGGGTTGCCCTGGCCGCCCACGATGGCGTCGGCGAGTTTTCTCTTCTTCTCCTGAAGCTCGGTGATGCGTTGCTCGACGGTATTGGCGCAGATGAGCCGGTAGGCGAACACATGTTGCGTCTGGCCTATGCGGTGGGCGCGGTCGATGGCCTGCGCCTCGACGGCCGGGTTCCACCAGGGGTCGAGAATAAACACGTACTCGGCGGCGGTGAGGTTGAGCCCGAGTCCGCCGGCCTTGAGGCTGATCAGGAACACAGGGCAATGCGGATCGGTCTGAAACCGGTGGACACGATTCTTGCGGTCGCGGGTCTGGCCGTCAAGGTACTCGTACACGATACCATTTTGCTCGAGCCGGCTGCGCACCAGCGCCAGCAAAGATGTGAACTGGCTGAACACCAACGCCTTGTGACCTTCGTCGATCAACTCGGTGAGTTGGTCGAGCAGCGTATCGAGCTTGGCGCTGGGTTGATCGCTCCTGGCCGGATCAATCAGCCCGGGGTGACACGCGGCCTGGCGCAGTCGCAGCAACGCCTCGAGCACCATCATGGTGGATTGACCGGCGGCTGGCAATTCGCCCTGACCGAGCAGGCGGCCGCGGTAGTGCGTCAGCAGCTGGTCGTAGACTTGGCGCTGAGGATCCTCCATTTCACAAACGATTGTCTGCTCGGTTTTCTCGGGAAGATCCTCCATCACCTGCCGCTTCGTTCGCCTCAGAATAAACGGTCTAAGCGCCAAGGCGGACTGTGACGCGGCGTCGCGGCTGCGTGGGTCAGCCAGGCTGCTGCGCACCTGAGCGCCGAATCGGCCCGCGGTGCCGAGCATGCCCGGGTTGAGAAACTCAAAGATTGACCACAGATCGCCCAGATGATTTTCGATGGGCGTGCCGGTCAGCGCCAGGCGATGCTTGGCCATCAGCAACCGCGCCGCCTTGGCCGACTGCGATGCAGGGTTCTTGATCATCTGTGCCTCGTCAAGCACAACGTAATCGAACTCGTACTGATGCAACTCGGCAATATCACGGCGCATCAGCCCGTAGGACGTGACGATCATGTCGTATTGCCCGAACGCCTCGCGCAGCAACTCGCGTTCGGTGCCGGTATACGCCTGAATGCGTAGACGTGGTGCGAACCGGGCGGCCTCGTCCATCCAGTTGAACACAACCGACCGCGGTGCGACAACGAGCGTTGGTTTGCCCGGCGGCGCGGCCTCGTCGTCTGGACAGTCGGGGTCGTGACGCCGATCGAGCATGGCCAGTACCTGCACCGTTTTCCCCAGGCCCATGTCATCAGCGAGAATGCCGCCGGCACCAAGCCAGCGTAGGAACCGCAGCCAGCCCACCCCGTCGCGTTGATAGGTGCGTAGTTCGCCGTGGAAACTATCCGACTCGTGCAACGGATTGATCCTCTCGAACTCGCGTAGCCGTCGCCGCGCCTGCTCGAACGGTGGATCGACTTCGACCAACTCTTGTTCATCGAGCAAGCCGTCGAGCATGGCCACCTGGCTGATTTGAAAACGCAGGTGATCCGCCTCGGTGGTCCCCAGCGCCGACAGCAGTCCGTGTCGATCAAGCCATTCGGCCGGGAGCAGGCCCTGCGAGCCGTCGTCCAACTCGATCATCTGTTTGCCCGCCTGTGCCGCGGCGAGGATGTCGGGCAGCGCGACGAGTTGTTCGCCCCGGTCGGTGTTGAACGTGATACCGCCGTGCAACTCGAACCAGTCAACGCCTGTCTTGATCGACATCGCCGTGTGGTCCGAGCGGCGCACGGCACGCTGGTCGGCCCAGACGCGCCAACCGCGGTCTGTCAATGCTGAAATCGCCGTCGGCATGTCGCGTACGGCCAGCAGCAGTGACTGGCCGTTGTCCGTGGGGTTGGCGCGAAAACCCAACGGCGCCAGAGTTGCCAGCGCGGTGCGTTCGAACGGGTCATCGCGCCGGATCAACTGTGACGGTTCGGCTTGATCATCGCGCCTGTTGACGACGAACCGTCCGGGTTGTGTCGGCTGGACATTCAGACCCTCGTAGTCGAACCAGACGCGACCGCGCAACTGCTGGCGTCTCTGTGGTGCGGGCTCCGAGTCGTTTCCCGTCAACTCGAGACAAGCCGTCGGTTCGACATGACGCTGTGGCCGGTTGAATGCCGCGGGCAACTCGATCTCCGGCAGGTGCGGCAGCAGATAAAGCTGATCGAGAAATCGTTGTACGTCACCTGCCGCGACGTAGATCGACGGCGTATCATCGCGCACCATTAATTCGTCGCGAAACTGAACCACCCATCGTGTGGCGTCGCGGTCGTCGAAGGCCGCGACCTTGCCGTCGCAGATAATCAGGCCGTCACGTCCACCCACGACGACGATAGGTTTATCGATGCCCATCCGCTGCCCGTCGCGTCGAATTTCAATGTCGATGGTCATGCCGTCGTTGAGGTCTGCGCCGACCATCCAAAGTATCCATGGCGAATCGTCCTGACTGTCCCACGACAAACTCGTGACGGTTCCCGCGCCATCGTCGACGTAAGCTCGGCCGGTGACGACCATCTTGTGCAATAGTGACCGCTGCGCCCCGGGGCGCAGGCGGAAAGTGCCGTGCGGACGGTTGCGCGTCACCACGCGGTCGGTCTCAACCGGATGAAATTGCCGGGCGCCGAGCATTAGAGCGCACAGTTCACGGTCGGCCGGGTCCTCGATGCGCGCTAACTGTTCGTGGTCAATCTTGAAAGGCTTGAACCTGCTCCATCCGGTCTGGGTCGGATACCGTTGCCACAACTCGACGACGAGGCCGGCGTGTTGTGAGGATCGTTCGGCATCGACGACGTAACAGATCTGGCGCTGCGCCAGCGTGGCGTGTGCGTCGGTATGGTCTGATACGCCTGACAACGGTCGAAGGAGGCTGAGCCTGCCGATCCAATCGGGTTCGGCTTGGGGCGGTTGGCGCTGACCTGATCGCTTGCGCGCCTTGGGCGCTGCCGGTGGGGGCAAGATGATCGTTGTCGCGTCGTCGCTGGTGTCCATGTTCTGCGCCTGTACATCGAGCAGGGTCGCCCAGATGTGACTGCAATTGGTGCCGGTGAGGTACGTGGGGCAGTCGCAGTCTGCCACACACGTGCCGCCCTCATTGCGTAGGTTTACGATATGCGTCTGCGCGCCGTGCACTTCCGCACGGATCAGTTCGCCGGACTGCGCCGGTGTGCGCTCCACTCGACCGTTCATCTGGTCATCGCGGCCTTGAGTGCGCTGCGCCGATTGAAAATGAGGTGCCCAGGTTTTCAACAACGGCATCGCGTGGCGACTCTCAGATCGGGTTGCAAAAAATCGAACCCCCCATTCTACACGATTGGCGCCGTTACACAATGCGCCGGCCGGTTTTGGCCCACGCCGCCGGTTCCGGGTAGAACTATGGACAACCTCCATGGACGCATTGGGCGAAATCCGGTTGTACGAATGGTTGATAATGCCCCTCGGCGCGGCAATGCTGCTGCTGTACTGGGCACGCGGGTATTTGCGGCGCACGGCATTTGATATCGCCGGACCGCGACCGGCCATCCTTTGCCTCAAGGACCTGCTGCTGGGTGTGCTGCTGCTGTTGATGGGCGGACTGTTGGTCGTCAGGCTGGCGATTTTCGTCTGGCCGCAATTGCTGGACAGTGCCGGTTCGGGCGCCGATCTGTCCGTGGACGAGTACGCGTTTCTGGCGCTCTTGTCGCAAGGCGGCGCTCTGCCGGTGTTGCTGTTTCTCATCTGGCGACTGGGCAGGCAAGCCGACGGGTGGCGGCATTTCGGGTTGGTCGCCCACCGCCTGTTTCGCGACGTGGGCTGTGCAGCGGTGGCCTTTGTCACCGCGATGCCTGTCGTGCTGGGCGTCGGCGGCATCTTGATGATCGCGGCGACCCTGGCCGGCCAACCCCCGCCGACGATAGCGCACGAGATGCTCGAAAAACTTCGCGATGCCGAGTCGACGCAAACGATCGCCCTGTTCCTGATCTCGGCGGTGGTTATTGCACCCTTGACCGAGGAGATCATGTACCGTGGCCTGGTGCAATCCGCCCTGCGTGGTTCGGGTTGTTTCGCCAACCGCTGGCTCTTGATATGCATGGCGGCGGCGTTTTTTGCCGCCGTGCATGGCATGCAAGTGGCATGGCAGGCGTTGCCCGTGTTGTTTGTGCTGGGCGTCGTGCTGGGCTGGCTCTACGAGCGGACCGCGAGTCTGTGGCCGAGCATTTTGCTGCATGCGGGTTTCAACCTTTTCAATATTGTCTGCCTGTGGCTGATGCCGCCGGTCGATGACAACGCGATTCAGGTGGCGGCAATCGGGCTCGGCCGTTTCATTTATCATTGACGCGATGCACCAGGTGAAAAACATCGAGTGGGTGGGCGATGCACCGACCGGTTGGCTGCGCCTGTTGGATCAGACGCGATTGCCCCGGGAGGAGGTTTATCTCGATTGCCACGAGGTACAACCGGTGTGGGATGCGATCAGGCGGTTGAGCATCCGCGGCGCCCCGGCGATCGGGATCGCGGCGTCGTTCGGGTGCGTGCTTGGTGCGCAGCGCGATCAGTTCGAGTGGGCGGCCGACCACCTGGCGACGAGCAGGCCGACCGCGGCGAATCTGTTCTGGGCCATCGACCGGATGAAACGGCTGGCGGCAAAGCGCGGCGAGAACCCGAGTGTCCTGCTGGAAGAGGCCGAGAAGATCCACGCAGAAGATCGGGCGATGTGCCGGCGGATCGGCGAGCACGCCGTGCCGTTGATCGAGCGGCTGGACGCCCGATGTCGAGGTGTGCTGACCCATTGCAATGCCAGTGCCCTGGCCACCGGCGGGATCGGCACCGCCACCGCACCGATGTACCTGGCGCAGGAGAGGGGCTTGGCGTTTAACGTGTTTGCCGGCGAGACCCGGCCGTTGCTGCAAGGCGCTCGGCTCACCGCATTCGAGTTGGCGGCGTCCGGCATCGACGTGACGCTGATCTGCGACGACATGGCGGCCTACCTCATGAGCCAAGGGCGGGTCGGCATGGTCATCACCGGCGCTGATCGCATCGTCGCCAACGGCGACACCGCTAACAAGATCGGCACGTACAATCTGGCCGTGCTGGCGCGGTATCACGGCATCCCGTTCTACGTCGCCGCGCCAAGTTCCACCTTTGACATGTCATTGTCCGACGGCTCGCTGATCCCCATCGAGCAACGCCCCGCCGAGGAGATCACCGAAGGGTTCGGCAAGCGTCTTGCGCCGGTCGGTATCAAAACGTACAACCCTGCATTCGACGTGACGCCCGCCGATCTGATCACCGCTCTCGTGACCGAAAGGGGGCTGATCGACCCGGTTAACACGACACGGGTGGCCTCGGTTCTTGAACAGGCATGAAATGAATCCCACGCTGATTCCCGGGGGTGCTGCCAGCCTGAGCGGGAGGCGCTTCTGCCAGACTGTTACCACGCCGAGCGGCTCGGCTTGCGTGTAAATTCATCTAGGCGCTCTTGTATGATTTCATCTTTCTTCTCGACGCGGTTTTTCAATTGCGTGCGCAATTTATCGATGCGCTTTTCGAGCTTTGCCAACTCATGCTCTTTCATTTTCTGGCGCACGTCAAAGTGCTCGGCGACTATGCCTCGCAGTCGTTGGCGCAAAACACCAGATTTGTCCGTATCCTGCTCAGCGACCGCGGCACGCATTTGACCATTGAGCTTGTTGCACTCAAAGGCCAGCCTAATATCCTGCACGTGCAACTTGAAGCCCTGCGAATCGTTCTTCTTGAGGTGCATCAACCGTTGCAACATCGGCCAATGTTCGTGCAACTTGCGTATCACCCGCTTGGGATTCGATTCCTTCGTTTTTTCGAGTTGGTCAGCTAACTCGGGATAAACCTGCCGGACGATCGCGATCCGCTCATCGATCTGCTCAGATGAGGACATGCTCCAATTCGTGTGGATCTGCCGGCGATCTCGCATCGGGCGATGGTCGCCGGGGCGATCGTGGCCGCGATGCTTACGCACCTCGTCGTGATGACGCATCTTCGGTGGCGGATCGTCGTCGCTTTGTCCGTCGTCCTGGGCCAGGCCAGTCACGGGGCAGCCGAGAATCGCCGCCGCCATCACCGCCGTCGTCGCGTACAGCCGCCATACTTGTTGCCCGGTCATGGTTTTTCCTTTCACAAGTGATATGCCGTCTTAGAACAATGACAACTCAGACGAGTCGAAATCATCAAACAGTTCATCCAATTCATTCATTTCATCGTCGATCAGGTTATTGTCATGCGTGGATGTGTCAGCGGTCCACAATTCATTGCTGTATTGCTCGATCTCCGCCGACAGCATCGCGATCTCCACGTCGAGATCATCAGCCGCAAGTGGCGCCTGCGGAAGCTGCGCGATTCTCTGGTTCAGACTATGCATATTTGAAACATCGTGGGCGATGCTCGCCAGCGTCACGATAATGCCGACCGAGGCGGCGAAGATGACCGCCGCGGCGACGGCACGGATCCGCGCCGGCCCGATGCGGGCCAGGACACCGTGATGCCTGCCCATGACGCGGTCGGCCGTGGCGGACACGATCCGGTCGGCAAGATCGCCCGGCACGCCGCCCGGCAGCGATTTCGGTGCCAATGCGTCATCGAGCAGCGTATCGAGTTTCGGATCAGTTTCGAATTGTTCGTGGGCGTCACGTGCCATGGCGTCGTTGTGCATTTCCTGTTTCATTATTCATTTTCAGTCGTCCGTTCGGTCATGATCTTGCGCAGCTTGGCCAGCGCCCGGTGCCCCCGCGCCAGCACGGTACCCAGCGGCTGATCGAGCGTTTCGGCGATTTGCGCGAAACTCAGGCCTGCCGTGTGACGCAGGTGCAGCACCTGTTGATCGGCCTCGCTCATCTGCGCGATGGCGATTTGCAACTGCTCGACTTGCTCGGCCCGGCTGACCTGCTCTAGCGGGTCGGGCGCATCCGGGTCGGCGGGCAGCGTTACGCGTCCTCGGTCAGGCTGGCCATCCTCGGTGTCGCCGAAGTCAACCGGCCGGGCTTGGCGCTTGCGACGCCGCATCTCGTCTCTCAACCCGTTCATCGCGATGCGAAATAGCCACGGCTCAAACTTGCCCTGCTCGTCGTACCTGCCATGGTCTGATAACAACGAAACCAGCTTGACGAACGTCTGCTGTGTCATCTCCTCGGCCAGTTCCCGGTCCCCGCATTGTCGTAGCATCAATCCATAGATCCGCGGGGTGTATGCCTCGACGAGTTGCCGCCAGGCCCCAGCATCTCCATCAGATGCTAACTTGAGCAACTGTGGGATGTTATGATCTGGGCAGCTCAATGCCATGCGGCCATCCAATAATCAAACGAATCAGTCGGCCAGTTATTGCATCGCCAAAGCTTGGCCGATGGTGGCATGTATGGGACGCTGTGAGGGTGTCAGCATCCCGCCAGTGTGGCATTATCGGCAAAAGGGTAACAGGCTGATTCGTGGAGGATAACCCATACAGCCCGGTTCACATCGACATCTCCGCGCCGCCCGGTGCCGGACTCGATCTGCGCGACCCGCAGGTGGTGGTCAATTTGTTCGATCAGGCCGCCGAGGCGAACCTCAAAGCCAAGCGGCGCGAAGGCGCCACCGTCACGTTGCCTGCCCGACATCACGTGCTGATGACTGGCGACATCCACGACCACGGGCTTAACCTGCAGCGCATCGTGAAGATGGCGGCTTTGCACGAGGCAAAAAACCGCCATGTCATCCTCCACGAAATCGTCCACGGACCCCATTTTGTCAACGGCCGCGACCTGTCTGTCCGCACACTGGCCCGCGTGGCGACCTTGAAGTTGCAATATCCCGATCAGGTCCACCTCATGCAGGCCAACCATGAGCTGTCACAACTCGGCGGCGAAGGCATCAGCAAGGATGGGATCAACGTCGTGCAGGCCTTCGATGACGGGTTGGAGTTCCTGTTCGTGGAAGACGCCGGCGCAGTCCGCGAGGCGATGCTCCGGTTTATCCGCAGCCTGCTGCTGGTCGTGCGGCTGCCCAACGGCATTTTTTGCAGTCACAGCGTGCCGTCGCCGCGAATGCTTGAAAACTTCGATTTCGATGTGATCAACCGCGTGCCGACCGACGCGGACCTGGCGCCGCGCGGGGCCGGGTACAACATGGTCTGGGGGCGAAACCATACCCCCGCGTCGGCTGAATTGGTCTCAGGCAAATGGGACGCCGAGTTGTTCGTCATGGGTCACCAGCCGGCGGAGATGGGTTACGTCATTGAAACACGCACCATGCTCGTGCTCGCGTCGGACCATTCACATGGCATGGTGCTGCCGCTGGGCACGTCCAGGCGCTACGACATGGACAAGCTGGTCGAGCAGCTAACGTCACTGGCGTCGGTCGTGCTTTAGCATCCCCGCAATCGCCGCCCCAAGGCACGCCACGCACGGAAAGATCTGAAGGTCGTTACGGTGAAGATTGCGCCGCGATCGGCGCGGGGGAGTCCGATATGGCAGCAGACTTGAACGCCGCCTGGCGGTTGCGGCAGCCATCGCAGACACGACAGGGTTGCTCGCCTCCCAGCAGGCAACTCCACGCCGTGTCCCACGGCACCTGCAAGTGCGCCGCCAACTCGATCAGTTGTCGATCGCTCAGTTCGAGCAATGGAGTTTCGATGGCGGGAGTATCATGATGCTCGAGCTGCGCCAGCGACTGCACGAGCACCGTCTGCTCGGTGGCACGGGCGCAGCGGTCGAAGTCGGCGTTGAATTGGCAAGGCCAAACGATGCGCCCGACTTGCTGCCCAATAGCGCATGAGACGGCGATGAGCAACGCATGGGGTTCGTTAAGGGCGGCATCATCGTTTTTGAGATGCGTCACGGGGTCGGGTCCGACTGGGATGGGGGGAAGATCGAGCACGCACACGTGGCGGATATCGAAGTGCTGCGCCTGGCGACGCATGTATTCGAGCCGCCGCGCCGCGCTGGGCTTCGTCGTGCGTAGGTGCAGCAGGTGCACCCGCGATGCCCGAGTCTGGGACAGCACGACAGCTGTCGTCGTGAGGCTGCGCAAGCCCCCGTTGTGCAGCAGGATCGTTGATCCGGCGTCATCCATGTCGCCGTTATCGGCATACCGGTCTCGCCGGGTTGACACTCGGCGTGTTCGAATGCAGACTCATGCCGCCACGGGATCAGGATGCTTGCATGAGTCTGTTGATCTTCCAACACGATCCACACGAGACGGCCGGCGTGCTGGGTGGAACGCTGCAAACCTACGGCCATCGGCTGCGCATCATCGAGCTTTTCAACGGCCACGATGTGCCGGCCGACCTCGATGATGTTGACGGCATCGTTAGCATGGGCGGCCCGATGAACGTCCAGGATGCCGGCGAGCACAGATGGATCGAGCCCGAGCAGACACTGATGCGTTCGGCACACGAGGCGGGCCTGCCGATTGTGGGTATCTGCCTAGGCGCGCAATTGCTGGGCTCGGCGTTGGGGGGCAAGGTCGAGCCGATGGATCAGCCCGAGGTGGGATTCGCGGGTGTGAAACTGGCGTTTCCGGGCACGATCGACCCGGTGATGGCGGGCATTCGCTGGGACACGATGCAGGTCCACGCGCACGGCCAGCAGGTCACCGGGTTGCCGCCGAACGCCACGCCACTGGCTGGCTCGGCGTTGTGCCGGATGCAGGCGTTTCGCGTCGGGATGACCAGTTACGGGTTTCAATATCATTTCGAGTGGGACCGCCCGGCTATAGAAAAATGGATCGGCCGGCACTGTCCACTGGTTGGCAGCGCCGGTTTAAACGCGGCGGACATCGACCGGCAATGCGACGAGCACTACGATGCGTATCGTCACGTGGGTGATCGGCTGTGCGACAACCTGGCGATGCTGCTGTTCTCGGTAGGGAAGCGTGCTCGATTGCTCGGCTGACTTCGCGGCACGCAGATCCATCATCCGCTCACAACACGGATCAAAGCAGGCATGCCCAGCCCGAACGTCGTCGTAGGTTCAGGGTACCGGTCGTTGTCGGATCTGTTTTTGCGCCCAAGTGGACATAACATCCTATTCCCGTGAATTGTATTTGTTTCCTTTCAAAGGCGACCGATAGACGGGAATACCTGGGTCTCGCACCGCGGCGAATCTGAAATGATAGAGACATATGCCCAGTTTCGTAAGGGTGTGTCGCCCGATTGTGTAAGTTTTTCACAAGCCCGTGTTAGATGACGCCGACGACGCAGATGCCTGCCCGGTTGGCCTCGTCAATCAGTTGCGGTTTGTCAGCGAGGATAACTTTGCCCGCCTCGACGGCCAGGCACGCGGCTCCCGCGGCCCGCAGCGATGCGATTGTCCGCGGACCGACCGTCGGCACATCGAAGCGCATATCCTGGTTCGGCTTGGCGACCTTTATCAGCGTCCACTTGCCCGATCGGCACAACTCGCCGCCGCGAACGATCATCGCATCTGTACCCTCGATCGCTTCGACGGCGAGCACCTCGCGATCGCGCACGGCGATTGATTGGCCGACGTCCAACTCTCCCAGCCGGCGAATGATCGGCAGGGCAAACTCGATGTCCGCCAGCTGGTCGCCAGACGGCGGTCGCTGCGTCATCACGCCCTCGTCGGCCAGATGCTCCGTGATGTAGCGGGTCGAATCGATCAGTGTAATCCCGCCGTGGCTCAACTCGTCGGCCACGGCACCCAGTAGCGCGCCGTTACGGCGGTCGTGGCGCAAGACACGATACCACAGCTTCGCGGCGCGCCAGTCGGGTAGCTGACGGACCAAGCGCATTGGCTCGAACATACGCGCTTTGCGCACGCGGCCGACCATGATCGCCTCATCCACACCCCAGCGACGCAGCAACCGGATCCACCGCCCCAGGTGGATCACACCAGCCGAGGCAAACCGGTTACACACGCCCGGTAGCAACACATCGTATTGACCGGCCAGACCCACGCATGCCACGACACCGCCGGAAGCACGGATACCCTCGGCCGTCAGCATTGGCAGGCGGCCCTGCCCGGCTATCAGCCCGATCGTCTGCGCCATGGTCATATTGTACCCGCCCAGCCATGTTGGGTGACCGGGACGGGTGCCACGACGCGTGTTGTCCGCGGTGCACGGCGACGCCCTGAAGCGACCGACGTGTTGCTTGGGATCAACACGTCGATCCAAACCGAAACCCCCGGGCGCCGCCATGATGCCGGTTAAGTATTGAAAATAATGTATTTATAAACAATGTCTCCTGCCACTGCCGGTTGGCATCGACTTTGCGAATGTACCCGTGTCCCCCGAAGAAAACGGCCGCGGCCTTGTGGGAGCCGCGGTTGAAGACGTGTTTTGGAAGAGAGAAACAGCGGGAACAAGAGAGAGGAGGGCCGAGCGGAAACTGCACCCGTCATGGTGCACAACGCCGGGAGAGAAAACGAGATACGCGTATGTGTCAACGGGTTTGGTTGACCGGTTGCGCCGTGATCGGGGCCACTTTGTTGTCGGCTGGCAATGCCCGGGCTGACAGCGGTGTGCAAGTCTTCTACGCCGGTCAGTCTGATCGGGCGGGGGAGGCTGAATCGTATCCGATCAACCACGATGCTCAGCAACACATCCGCCTGATTCGTCGGCCGATTGACGAGCTTTCGGCGTCCGTCGGTCGGGCAGTCAGCGAGCAGCGCGTTTTTCGTCATCTCGCGGAATATGGTCGTCGTCAACCAGCGTGTGCTTTTCGACCCTTACGCCGATTACTACCGGCAGGGTAGGGGCAACAGCATCGACGATAACCATTCCATGCTCAAGGCCCAGCGGCTTTATTTCCGCCGCAACGCACGCGGAGTTTATGTAATTCGTGGTCAGCAGAAGAAAGGTAATGACGCGGCAGGCCACATTCAGCCGCGAATGATCATCATCAAACCGGCGGCGCCGCCAAGTCCGCGGTCAACACCGACGGTTTCGGCCCCGCCAAAAGACACTCAACGGCAAATGGCCGTAGCAGACTAAGCGTTTGAGTCTTCATCTGGACCCCTGATCGAGTGCGACCCGGACCATCCCCTGGCCGGGTCGTACTTTTTTATGCGCGGGGATAACACGGAACGATTATTGCGTGGATTCGACCTGCGGTCTCATTTACAGGCGTGGAGCGATATGCTGTTGGCCATGAGTGATTCACGGTTGACCGGCGAACGCAGGCGGGCGATGCTGGTGTTGGTGCTACTTGTGCCGGTGCCGAGTGTTGGCGCGGCGATGATGCTGTTTATCGCCGAGGGCGCCGTCGGCAGCGTGGCCGTGGGCCTGTGCAAGCTTTGGATCCTGCTGCTTCCGCTGGCCTGGCACATTTGGGTGGACAAGCAACCGGTTGTGGTATCGCGGCCGACAGGGGCCGGTATGGTGCCGGCGGTGTTGCTCGGAGCGGCGATCTTGGCGGTGATGCTCGCTGTCTTCTACGGCTATGCGTGGCAGCGTATCCCCCTCGACAAGGTGTCTGCATCAGCCGCGCGCATGCATATCGACACACCACTTGGGTTTGCCGTGCTGTTTTCGTTTATGGTCCTGCTCAATTCGCTTCTCGAGGAGTACGTGTGGCGGTGGTTCGTGTTCCGACAATGCGAGCGGCTGATGCCGGTACCCGCGGCGATAGCGGCATCGGCGTTGATGTTTACGCTGCATCATGTCATTGCCATCGCCACTTGGGCACAATGGACCGAGAACCTGCTGGCGTCACTGGGCGTGTTCGTCGGTGCGTGCGTGTGGTCGTGTCTGTATCTGCAATATAGGACTATCTGGCCAGCGTATATCTGTCATGTCTTTGCCGATATCGCTATATTTATCATCGGCTTACACCTGATTTTTGACTTTTAACGGCGGTACAGCGTGACGTCCGGTGATCTATGGTATATTAATATTGGAGAGGATCACGTAGGAGAGGAATAACTGTGAAATGCATATCCGCATTGTCTGTGGGTGCGATGATTGTGCTCGGTTCGCTGCCAGCGCACGCCATCATGCTCGATCAGGTCGACGACTTTGAATCGGGGACAACCGCCGGCTGGGCCGAGGGGGGGGGCAGTCCGAACAAGCCGGTCAACATCGCTAATGGCGGGTTGCTGGGTGCGGGCGACAACTATCTTGAGAACGTCTCGGCGACCAGCGGGCCCGGAGGGGCGATGGTGATGTTCAATTTGGCACAATGGACGGGCGACTACAACACCGCGGGCGTCGGCTTGATCGAGGCGGACATGGCCAACCTCGGCGCCAACCCACTGTTTATGAGGCTCGCCATCGAGCACGACGACCCGGTGCCCACGAAATACGGCTCGACGAATGCCGTCATGCTGCCGGCCGATGGCGTGTGGCGACATGTTTCGTTCTCCTTGAATAGCTCGGCCATGACCGTGCTCGGTGCGCAGAGCAACCCGCCATCGCTGGCTCAGGTTCTCGATGATGTCAAGCTGCTGCGCATCCTGTCGGCCGAGAACGAGCCGGCGTTTAGCGGTGATGTGATTGCGGGTACGCTCGGCGCCGATAATATCCACGCCTTGCCCGAGCCGAGCACGGTCGCCACATTTGTTGTTGCGATAATGTGTCTGGCGCGACGCCGGCGCGACCGAGTTCACATCTCGTGATTGAGCACTTGGCGCAGAGTCGTCGTATCAACGTTGGCGCCCGAGATGATGACGCCCACGCTCTTGCCGCGCAGGCGGTCGCCTAGTTTGCCAAGTGCCGCGATTCCGCCGGCGCCCGCGGGCTCTGCGATATTGTGCGTCGTCTGCCAGAGCAGGCGCATCGCGCCGGCAAGTTCGGCATCGCTGACGAGTACGAAGCCGGCCAAACCCTCGCACAACGCATCGAACGTCAACTCGTATGTCTGCCGCGTTGCCATGCCCTCGGCAAACGTGGTTGGCGTGGGGCCGATGCGTGGTTCGCGGTCGTGCCAAGCGTCGTGAATCGTCGCGGCGCCCTGGGCCTGAACGCCGAACACCGGGCACTCCCGTCCGCGATGACGCAGCACCGTCATGGCGCCGACCGCCTGCGATCCCCCGCCGATCACGATTACCATCGCGTCGAGCAACTCGTTCGTCGCCTTGGCCTGCTCGAGGATTTCCAGCATGATCGTGCCGGCGCCGGCGGGTACCGCCGGGTGATTGACGCCATGCGCCGGATACAGTCCCTCGTCATGCACCAGCCGGTCCATCACCGCAATCGCGTCATCGTAGTCGCTGCCCTCGGTGACAATCCGAGCGCCGAGTCCACGCATGGCGGCCAGTTTGTCGGGGTTCACGCCGTGGGGTACACAGATCGTCACCGTGACGCCCAGGGCACGGCCCGCCCACGCCAGGCCTTGGCCGTAGTTGCCCATCGTTGCGCCCACCACGCCGAGGCGACGATCGGCCTCGGTCATCGCCGTGACGACCGACAGGCCGTTTCGCACCTTGAACGCGTTGGTCGGCGCGTGGTTCTCATGCTTGACCAGCACGTGCATGCCCAAAGCGTCGTCCAGTTCCGCATATGATCGCAACGGCGTCGCCGTCATGTACGGCCGAATCCGTCGCTCGGCCGCGAGCACGTCGTCATAACTGATCGGCCATGTGCTCATGTTACAAGTCGGCACACTCTAGGCCGGGCCGAAGCAAAGCGCAGGCCTGAGTATCCGTTGCGCCGCTGTGTACCGGCTTGGGCGGTTACGCTATTCACCGTCTTCGATCTGTTCACCGAGAAACTCGGCCACCTTGTCCAACGCGATGCGCTCCTGTTGCTGCGTGTCGCGGTGACGGACGGTGACGGTCTGACCCGACAGCGTATCGCCGTCGACCGTGAAGCAGAACGGCGTACCTGCCTCGTCCATGCGCGCATAACGCTTGCCGATGTTCTGCTTCACGTCGATCTGCACGGTAAAACGGCGGCGAAGGTCCATGTAAAGCTTCTCGGCCACCTGCGGCATCCCGTCCTTGTTGACCAGCGGGAAGATGCCCGCCTTGATCGGCGCCAGGCGCGGGTGAAACTTCATAAACACCTTGCTCGGCCGCGAGTCGTCCGGCGTGTACGCCTCGCACAGCAGCACCAGCACACCACGCGTCAGGCCGGACGCCGGCTCGATCACGTTTGGAATATAACGCTGCTTGCCCTCCTGATCGAAGTATTCCAGCTTTTGTTTCGAGTGCTCCTGATGCTGCGTCAGATCGAAGCATCCCCGGTGCGCAATACCCTCAAGTTCACCAAATCCCGGGGCGGTGAACGGATAACGATACTCCACGTCAACGCACATCTTCGAATAATGCGCTAATTCGTCTTCCTCATGATCGCGAAACCGCAAGTTTTCGGCGGCGACGCCCAGTGACGCCCACCACCCCATCCGCTGCTCTTTCCAGAACTCGTACCACTTGGGCGCCTCATCCGGGTGGCAGAACCACTCCATCTCCATCTGCTCAAACTCTCTGGAACGGAATATAAAATTCCTGGGCGTAACCTCATTGCGAAATGCTTTACCCACCTGTGCAATGCCGAACGGCACCTTCACGCGCATCGTGTCGACGATGTTCTTGTAGTCAAGAAAAATTCCCTGCGCCGTTTCTGGACGTAGATATGCCTTCGCATCTTCGTCTTTAATCGCGCCGATAAATGTCTCGAACATCAGATTGAACTGGCGAGGTTCGGTCAGATCACACTTGTCGTGATCGCCCGCTTTTTTGCTGGGTTTCAACGGGCATTCGTATTCATCAATATGATCTGCACGGAAGCGCGCTTTGCACCCGCGGCAATCAACCATCGGATCGTTAAAACCCGCGATGTGTCCACTCGCTTCCCACGTTTTGGGGTTCTGGATGATGGCCGAATCGAGTCCGACGATCTGGAGGGGGTGGCCGTCGGGATCGAGCGGCGGGCATTCGACCATGTTTTTCCACCAGTCGTCACGGAGGTTGTTTTTCAGTTGCGTGCCCAGCGGCCCGTAATCCCAGAACCCGTTAAGGCCGCCGTAGATTTCCGATGCGGGAAACACGAAGCCCCGCCGCTTGCACAGGGCAACGATGTCGTCCATCGACTTGGTCGCGGGGTCGATCGCAGTCGTTTTCGTGGTCACGGAGTGCCCCTGGTTGCGGCCGCATTCTTGCGGCCGTGGCTGGTGTGAGCAAGGCATCTTATCAATTTACAACAGCGTTGGCAGACAAGGAATATGGCTGTCGCATCGGGGGCGTCATCA
This sequence comes from Phycisphaerae bacterium, assembly GCA_963577075.1. Classification (GTDB taxonomy): domain Bacteria; phylum Planctomycetota; class Phycisphaerae; order Phycisphaerales; family Phycisphaeraceae; genus CAUYYV01. The sequence continues at coordinate 4,280 of CAUYYV010000010.1, read as the reverse complement.
CGACTGGGGAGTACAATCGCTCCGTGGTCGCCGCACGCAATTCGATCCGCCGTCGCCAGCCGGCCATCCTTGTCGCGGGTACGTTGTTTTGCGAAATATTGGTCTTGGGTCGAACGGAGGTCGGACCCGGGGTCCGGGGGCGTGACGATCGGTCACGGCTTTGTAGTTGATCGTTCACTGTTGCAGGTCGTGGTATACCTGCGCCTTGATCATCCACATGATCAATTCGGCGGTGATGCCGCTGGGCGGACAGAGGAGTACATCATAGCCGTCGACAGGCACGAGCGCATCGCCCTCGGCCCACTGCTGATCAACGAAAATCTCGTTGTCGCGCACAAACTCTTCGTTGCGATTCATGTACCCGGAGGTGATCCATGCGACGCCGCGTCCGGCCTTGCGAAGCGCATCCTGGCGCGACCACCTCGGATGGCCAGGCGGTGCGCAGTAGCCCAGCGCAATGGCGAAGTCGCTTTCGCCGGCGCTGCTCAGCGGGGTCATGTGACCGGGATCGCCCGCGAATCCACCGCGGTGATGTACCGGCGGGTAATGGCCCTGGGCGTAAACCTGTACCTTGCCGCCGTGGCGGATCACTTCGACGCTGCGCGTGGCTGTCTGCATGATTGCCGGCCAGCTATCTGTTCTGATTTTCCCTAGCACGCCGCGAAGTTGTTCAATGTAGGTGTGGCCGAGCATGCCCGCTTTGACCGGTTTTACTTGCATCGTGTCATGGAATCGCTTGCCCTCGTACAAGTCGCGTCGCTTTAGATCGCGGTCGACGGCGATGCTCTGCCACATGGTCGGCGTCTTGCCCCGCCTTGTGCAGGCGGCGAAGAACTCGCCCTGCCAGGCCCACAGCACCGCCGGGTTGGCCAACACGTACTGTGGCAGGATGCGCCGTCCATCGGCGTCGGAGGTCAGCGCATCGTTGGCTGAGGCGCAGTTATCCAGCACGAATTGGCACACACGCCGGGCCCGCTCGAGCTGGTTGTATTTGCTCAGTTGCTTAACCGACGCGATGGCGATCACCAGTGATCCTTCTTCGGTCAATTGCTCGGCATCGTCAAGCTCGCGCTTGAGCACGGTGACCGGATCCTCTTTGCCAGACGAGACGACCCCGAGCGCATAGATGATGACATCACCGGGCTCGCCTCTTGTGGCATGGTAGGTCATCAACCCGCCCGAGCGCCCGCCGAACTCGGCATTGAGTCCGGCGCCGCCACGAACACCGAAGTTTTTTCCCGCGATGTAACGATCGGCCGCGGCATCGGCGGCGGGAACAATCGACGGGATCGTCCGCTTGATTGCGCTGAGGTTCGATTGATACCAGTCGAAGTACCCAGTTGCGTCGCTGCGTGCCTGACAGTCAGTGGCAAGGGGGGTGAGCAGCAGCCCCAAGCAGGCTATCGATCGTGGCGCGAGCGTCCGCATCAGGTGCTCCGGGGTTCGACCGGCGGCTATTTTATCAACATGCCGCGGGGTTGGCAGGCGGGCAATAGTCGATGCAGAGGGAGGTGTTATGGTGAGGGAATGTTAGACTTCGCCTGTGACACGATCCGTGCCGCTGCCGCTGATGACCCGTAACGACCCGTTTGCCGACCGCTTGGCCAGCGACGGTCGGACGCTCGAGCGCGTCGAGTTGGCGACCCTGCAACTGAATCTGGGCAAGATGTGCAACTTGGCGTGTCATCACTGTCACGTCGAAGCGGGTCCGAATCGCACAGAGATGATGAGTTGGCAGACGCTGGAACGCATTTTTGAGTGGGTTGACCGTTATCGTGACGAGCTTTCGATCCAGACTGTCGACTTGACCGGCGGCGCCCCGGAGATGAACCGGCACTTTCGGGAGGTGGTAAACGAGTTCCGGGCGAGGGGACTACACGTTTTGGATCGGTGCAACCTGACGATTCTGCTGGCCGGCGGCCATGAGAACCTGATCGACTTCCTGGCTGAGCACGAAGTGGAGATCGTTGCGTCGCTGCCGTGTTACCTAGAGCAGAACGTGGATCAACAACGCGGCAAGGGGGTGTATAAGGAATCGGTTGACGCGTTGAGACGGCTGAATCGCGCCGGGTACGGGGTTGACGGTTCGTCGCTGCGGCTTGACCTTGTGTACAACCCAGTTGGCTATGGCCTGCCGCCGGACGAGGTGGCGCTCGAGGCCGACTACAAACGCGAACTCAAGGTCCGGTTCGGGATCGTCTTCAATAAGCTGTGGACCATTACGAACATGCCGATCAAGCGGTTCGAGCACGCGCTGCGACGCGACGGTATGTACGATGAATACGTTGAAAAACTGCAAGCAACGTACAACTCGGCGAACGTCGCGCAGGTGATGTGCAGGTCGCTGGTAAGCGTCGGGTGGCGGGGCAGCGTGTACGACTGCGATTTCAACCAGATGTTGCAGATGCCAATCGAGCCGGCACGATTTGGCCCCGGCGACGATGAGCATGAGGTCGAGCTCGCCAGCCGCAAGTTGTGGGATTACACGCCGTCGGACCTTGTCGGTCGCGCGATCCGCAGTGGCGCCCACTGCTTCGGCTGCACCGCCGGCGCGGGCTCGAGTTGCACCGGGTCACTGTCTTAAGACCCTGTCTGGTCGCGGCTTGACTGCCTTTTGGGCGGCAGGGATCTGATTGCTACTCTGTGAATTATGATTTTTTCATAAGTTGCATATCATGATCCTCATCACAGCCTCGCCTGGCTGATGGCCGTTCGTTTTTTTTACAAGACTGTTCGGGTCCACCCGCAGGGCCACGTCATTGAATGTTCTTACCGCTTGGTCGCGACGAACAGTGTCCACGCGGCGGCCGTGTCGTCGCCACCATGCGGCGCGTGTTGCTGCACGTCGAACCCCGCCTGATCGATCAACGACACCCACGTCTGACGGTCAAACAGGCCGCAGGTATGGCTGTCTTCTTCGATGCGCAGCCGGTCTCGCTCGCGTATCAGCAGCAGCATGGTCAGTTCGAACGTGTTACCCGCACTATTTCCGGGGGCGGTATGCTTTCCGGGGGTGGGGGCGTGTACGTGTGACAGGTAGGCCAGGTCGGTTTGATCGTTCGTGTTGCGATCGTGTTCGATCTGGTGATCGACAAAAGTTTCACGCAGATAGGTCGGCGCGACGAGCAACAGCCCACCCGATCGCAGATGCACAGCTGCCGTGTCGAACACGCTGCGCAAGTCGGCGACGTTCGTCATGTAGTCGATCGCGTCGTGTACGAGCACGGCGTCGAACATTTGGCCGAGTCGAACCGTTCGCATGTCATCGACGTGGTGCTCAACCGTTGGATTCAGTCTGCGCGACAGCTCGATCATCGCCGGTGACAGGTCGATTGCGACAGCATCAAAATCATGTGCCAGGTGATGCAGCGAGTGCCCCCCGCCGGCGCCCAGTTCGATAATGCGCCTCCGTCCGCCGGTTTCGCCCAACAGGCCGGCAAGGACGTTGCGGATCACCTCCGCCTCGGCGGCGTAATCGTCCGGCGGGCTCAGTAGCGGCCAGAGATATGCCAGTTCATCGTACAGTCGATGTCGCGTCATCGCGGCGCCTCGTCAACGGCCCATGGGCGTGTCGCGAACGCCGCAGCTACAAAGCGCCGACAACCACCACTTCCCGAAAATGCACATAGTCATCAGTTTTTCTCCCCCACGATCCGTTTTGTTGTTGCTGAACTTCTGCCGCAGCGTGACCTTTTTCCGCATCACGCCCGCCCGAGATATTCTCCCGATTCCGTCGACACGCGAACCGTCTCGCCGGTGTTGATAAACGGCGGTACGCGTGTCTTCAGCCCCGTCTCGCACGTCGCTTCCTTCAACTGATTCGTCTTCGTCGCGTCCTTGATGCCCGGCGGTGTGTCCGTGATCTTGAGGTCGACCACCGCCGGCAAATCAATACTGACCACGTTGCCCTGATACACCTGCACCGTTACGTTCGTATTCGGTTTGACGTACAGAAGTGCATCGCCCAGCATGTCGGCGTCGATCGTGATTTGATCGTAGTCCTTGATGTCCATAAATACGGCACCGCTGGCGTCAGAGTAGAGATACTCCAACTCGCGTCGATCGAGCACCGCCTGCTCGACGTCTTCGCTGCTGCGCAGCCGCTTTTCCACGTGTGAACCGGACTTGATGTTCTTGAGCTTGGCCTGCGTGTAGGCCGGCCCCTTGCCCGGCTTGACGTGCTCGGTGTGGGTCACGAACCACACCTGCCCGCCCATCTCGATCGCCATGCCCGTGCGGAGGTCTGAAGATTTCACCGACGATTCACTCCTGGCCGCCGC
>CAUYYV010000009.1:0-23109 GCA_963577075.1 Phycisphaerae bacterium | reverse complement strand
TCTGAATCAATGGCCTTGATATTGATATCGGCCCCCTTGGCAAGCAGAAGTTCGACCATCTTCACATGCTTAAAACCGACCGCCCAGAGCAGGGCGCTTATCCCTTGAGCATCGAGGGCATCTACATCGACCTCCTTCTCCAACAGCCACTCGGCAACCCTGATATCACCCAACTGCGCTGCGCGAAGCAGCGGCGTCGTCTTGTTCACGTCATCGCACGTCACGTTGGCGTCGGCGCCGTTTTCCAGCAGCAGTGCAATCATGTCGGCAAATCGCGCAGCCGCCGGCCCATTTCCATTGGTCATCGCGGTGCCGCGATTCAGTGACGCCTGATACAGCGGCGTCATATTGCTTGTGGTTTTGTGATCAACGTTGGCACCTTTCTCGATCAGTATCTTTACCATTTCAACGTGTCCGCCAAATACCGCACGACCCAGCGGCGTCCAATGGTATTCTTCCGACTCGGCATCAATTTCAGCCCCGTTCTCGAGGAGCATTTGCACCGCCTGTTTTTTTCCCTGCTCGGCCGCCCAGTGCAATGGCGTAAAACCGAGTTCGGTCTTCATGTTTACATCGACCCCATGCTTGATAAACAACTCGATGATGGCTATCTCACCCCGCGTTGCCGCTACGTGCAGAGGCGGTGGCCCGCTTGAAACATTGGCAATGTCGACGCCATGGCTGAGCAATACCTCGATCACCTCGACATATCCCCCAAGGATGGCCATGTGCAGCGGCTTCATGCCGTCGTTTGTCGCCACATTCGGGTCAGCCTCGTGCTCCAGCAGTAACTGGACCACGTCGGCGTGGCCGTTGGACACCGCCAGAACTAGGGGCGTTTTTCCACCGACCGCCTTGGCATGAACATCACCTCCGCGCTGCAATATCAGTTCAACCACCGAGCCGTGGCCCAGTGCAGCGGCCACGTGCAACGCCGTGGCATCATCCTGTACTCGCTGCAGATTGACGTCCACGCCCTGACCCAACATCAGTTCAACCTGATCGGTGCTGCCCCGCTGGGCCGCATCGTGTAGCGTGTTCTGCGCGGATGACCCGTCGCCACAACCACCTAGACCAACCGCCCACCCCGATACAAGCAATATCACAACCGAAACTCCGCAAAATCCATGGCTGTTCATCGCAATCCCTCTTGACATTAAAAATCGAGCCGCGTCATGCGACTCATGCTTGTAATAACTATCGACCACCACGGGAGGGAACCTGCGTTATGTTCGGCACACGTTTCAAGTTGGCCACTCATGCACGATCTGCAGCGTCATCGGCGCAATTATCGGTACGTGCAACGGTTCACGATGATCAGTCGTCTTGACCATTACAGCCCCCCCATGATTCGATCTGTGTTGGCGATCGCCCCGAACGTGTACCTTGCCCGCGTGCAGGCTACGATTCAGATTATCGGTCAGATCGGCCTGCCGATAAGTTCCGGCCACCTTCCCACGCTGAGTTGGGCGTGTCGGACTTATTGCAACGATTGCCCGGGCATCGCACTGGTGTCCAACAGCTCAATCTCGAATATCAACACGGAATTACCACCGCCCAGACTGCGAGGGTCGTTGCCGTAGGCGAGCATCGACGGGATAAACAGCTTCCATTTTGATCCGACCCGCATCATTTGCAGCGCCTGTCCCCAGCCGGGAATGAGCTTATCTAGGCGCTGTTTCATAGGTTGGCCGTTGTCATGCGAGGAGTCAAAAACCGTCCCATCGATCAGCATGCCACGGTAATGAGCCGTAATGGTGTCCTTGGCATTGGGCGTTGGGCCGCTGCCTTGCTCGATCACCTTGTACTGCAATCCACTGGGCAGTTGTTTTACGCCCGGTTTCTTCCCGTTGGCTTCGAGAAATTCCCTGCCGATCTTCAGGTTGTGCTCTGCGACCTGCTGCTGGAGTTGGATGCTGGCCTGCTGGGCCTGCTCCGGAGTCACCTTGCGAGGATGCAGGTTTAATCCATCACGAAGGCCCTGCATGATCAGGTCAGGATTGACCTGGCCGTGGCCCTGTATCCGCAGTCTAAATCCGGTCTGGTAGCCCACGCCATAGCTGACCTGGCCGATCGTCGTTGACAACCCGGCGTCCCCGTCAACCGTCGGTGACGCCGCCACATGGACAAGCGCCAATGCAACCATCAGCGTGAACACAACGAGTTTCGATGTTCGCATCGTTTCAATCCTTTCTCTACATCGCGAGTGTAAACCGGGTGATTCTCGTTCATAGATCGACGGTTTGCCAAGCGACGCCGCAGAATGATCAGAACAGGCGTTGCCGTTTGGGGCGAAACCTCGGATCGGCGCGCATCTTTTCAACGATTTTCTCCGATTGATCGTCGAGCATGGGCGCTCCTTCCCGCCAAACCGAATCGCGTTGCTCGCCGATGATGCGCATCATGTTGGCCACCTCCTCGATCGCCGTGCCCTGAACGGTTCGCGGCGGCGCATCGGAATCGACCCATCGAGTGGTGATGGCAGCAAAGATACGCAGGGCCTCATCGAGGTAATGCCGCTTACCGGACAATTCCCAAGCGTAGCTGAGCGCGTCGAGGTGCCGGGTCCCGCCGGGGCGAGGCGGCTTGTCGGGACAGGTCATGTAGACGTAGTTGGAGGCGATGATCCAATCAGCGGCCTTGAGGATCAGCGAGCGCACACGATCGTCGCCGAACGCCCGATGGTACCTTTTCATGCCGGCGAGAATGATGCCGACCATCCACGGCTTGCCGCCGACACAGGTGGGCCGGTGCGGATCTTCGTTGGGATACAGCGGGTGGTCCCAGTTGCCGGTGTCGGGATCCTGCCCGGCGATGGCCTGCTCGACGACCATCTGCGCTGCCAGCTTGTACCGCAGATCACCCGTCGCCAAGTGGCTGGCCACCAGGGCGCGCAGCGCCCAGCCGATCGTGCGCTCCTCGTCGTCGCGAAAATCAAGAAAGTCCTTCGACGCGGCGACACGCGCAAAAAAATCGGCGATACCGACCGCCACATCACCCGCCCTTGCCTCGCCAGTGAGAAAATAGTAGTGCCACAGCCCCTCGACCGTGCAATGTCCGGCATGTACTTCACCCTTGGCGTGGTCGGCAAAGTGCATGTGCTGCGCCCCTTCACACATCGGATTGTTTGATGCGTGCAACACGTCGACGTCCATAAAATGCCAAGCGAGCACGTCGGCGCGATCCAGATAGTATCGCTCGGTCGAGCGCGCGTACTGCACCGTGGCGCCGAGCATCAGGTCGTATTCCTGGTTCGATGCAATGGTCACGTCGCATCGCTTGCCAAATCTGTCGCCAAAGTCGCGAACGCCGTAAAGTTGTTTTTCATCGATCTCGCCATCGGTCTGCTTCGCCGATTGAAGCAGGTGCCGCTCGATCGGGTCGAATCGTTCGTGATCGGCGGGTGCCACGGTGGCGAACACCCCGGCTTCGATGTACTGCGAGGCTGGCGCAGCCGCGTACAGCGGTTGGCGCAGCGCCGCCATGTGTGCTTCGGCATCCAGCGGGTCATCCGGCGCAGCGAAGCGCAGCAGAAGCTCGTGTGTTTTTGCGAAACCGATCTCGGGGTCGGCAATGTCCTCCAACCCGCACCACGCAAAAAACTCGACCTCCCGCTCATCACAGGTGAGTATCTTCGGATGATATTGCCAGAAACACTTGCACGCCGCGAGCAATCCTCCCGAATCGCCGCTGATCGTCATCCATCCAGCGGCCTTCTCAAACTCGGCGACCGGTTGATTGCACCCGTGCAACACCGAGGCGCGAAACGGCGTGTATTCCGGCGTCTCGTGCTTGTCGAGACTGGGCGACGGTCCGACCTGCTGGAGTGCGACCGGCCCATCGATCGCGCCCCTCACCGGCTCGCCGTCGAGCACGCCGATCCCGTAGCGCGTGTAGGCGTCGTCCAGTTCAAGGCGCAGCCGAATCGATTTGACGCGAACCTGCCCGAAATCGTCTTCGAGCAGTTCCCGTTCACGATCGCGTATCTCTGCCGGCCGGTCCACCCAGCAACCATTGACCCACTCGTAATCACGCAGCTCGTCAAGCGCATAGGTGTGATAACGCTCGCTCGCGCGAATGCGACCATCGCGGTTGTCGTTAATAAACGTGTACTGCAACCGGATCGCATCCGAACCGGCCCAGCAACAGAGCCGCGCCACGAACGCAAACGTCGCTTCCCTAGACGGGTCGAACGCGGCGGTACGCGGATCCCACATCCGATGGTGGCCCTCGATCTTGAGCACGGCCTTAATCGGCCCGGCACTCTCGATGGTGCAACTCTCGACGAACGACCTGAACGGCATCACGCCGGTGCGCTGGACTGTGGCCTCAAGGCCGTGTCGTGACACGCTGCGTGCAACACCCGCGGCATCTGTTACACAAATATTCGAGAGGATCGAGGCGCCGTAAATTGACACATCGAAAGACAACTTGCCCGTATCAACATGAAAAATTTTGTCATGCTCGCTGACGGTTACCGGGCTGGCAAGAGTGGGCGGTCGCGGATTGTCCGCTCTGCGCAGTTCGAACCGGCGGGTCTGCCGTGGATCGAGTGAACTTATAAAATTGAGCAGGACCCAGCGTTGCGATCCGTCGCTCCAGCGCGACATCGACTCGAATTGTGCGGGCACATCCACTGCCCTCTCGTCGATGATTTCCAACCCATCAATCGCCGGGACCACGCCACGGGCAAACGGGATGCCCGACCGCACCAGTTCGCCATGTCGCGCGACACCGGCTGGCTCGGACACCGTCACAGGAATCGAGATCGTCATACGGTGTGACAGTATAAGCTGGTGGACGGATTAAATGGAGCGCAAGGTTGGGTCCAGTGATGCAGGATGTTATGATTAGCCGGATCATGCGAATGCTGACACAACAACAGGCCGATCATTATCATGAACAAGGCTATGTCATCATTGACAAATTGATCGATGCCGACAAGATCGCCGGACTCGCAGAACGCCTGCGTTTGGCGGCGTTGGGCAAGCTTGACCCGGGTGTCACGATCGGCCGAGAGCGGGGCCTGGCAGACGAGACGACGGCGGGTGAAGACCCGTTGCTGCGTGTGCGCAAGGTGTCGAACCTTGCCCGCCATGATGAATTCTTCCGGGAGCTGGTCGCCAGCGATCAGCTCGTCAGCATCGGCCGTGATCTTTTGGGAGACGAGATCCGCTACCTGGGCGACGAGGCGCAGCTCAAACCCGCCCGGTACGGCTCGCCGCACCCCTGGCATCAGGATGAGCCTTATTTCAAGGAGATGGCCATTCCCATCGCGACGATCTGGATCTCCGTCGACCACGCCACGCAAGCCAATGGCTGCATGCAGGTGATCCCGAGATCACACCTGTCCGGCATTGTCGAACGCAAGGATGAACAACGATTCTGGCTGAACGACGACGAGGTGGACACGTCCGCCGCAGTGCACGCCGAACTTGAGGCTGGCGGCGCTCTCATCTTTCACAGCCGACTGTTGCACGGGTCCGGCCCGAATCAGACCGATCATTGCCGACGATCGATGATCTGCCGATACGGCGATATCTCAACGCTTAGCGAGCACCAAAAATCGATCTTCGACCAGTACGGCGTCGTGCTCGACGGACCGGCGATGCACGAGATATTTCGGCCGGTGGCCTAAGCGCAGCGGCATGGCGGGATCGACACGGGCCTACCGTCCTCGATCCGTTTCCACAACACGCCGCGCCGTACGGCCCAGATTCTCAGCTCACGCCGGACCAACCGGCCACGACAGCAGCAACACGGCGGCCGGTATTCTCAATAAAAGCTCATCGAAGGTTTCACCGTGGTGATGGCGGACACACGCTGCCGTCAGTACATTATGATAGCTTGCCTGATTCGCGCCGTCCCCATGGATAATGAACTCATACAGCGGAGCGTACCTTAATGCGATACGGCGTCAGCACCATTGCGTTGAATCACCTGTCGATGCAGGCAGCGTTGCACCGAATCGCCGAGGTGGGATTCGATCAGATCGAGATCGTAGCCGAGCCGCCGCATTTGTACCCGGGCGATTATGACCCGAAACAGGTGCGCAGCTGGCTCGACGAACTGGGGATTCGCGCCCCCGTCGGACACGGGCTCTTCAGTCATGGCAATCCAAACTGCGCCGACGCGGACGAGCAGGTGCGGCGGCAGGCGGTGGCTTACATCGCCACCTGCTTTGAGCCGTTGGTTGCCGTCGGCGCCGAATATGTAGTGCTGCACCCGACCGGCTATTCGCTGGATTACACGGCCGAGCATCGGCAGGGGCACATTGATCAGGCGCGAAAATCGATGCGGGAGCTGGCAAAACTCGGCGGCGATGCGGGCATCCGGCTGGCGTGGGAAAACCTGCCGCACCACGGTACGGACCGACCCCTGCACGACATGTCCGAGCTGCGCGCCCTGATCGACGACATGCCCGAGCACATCGGGCTATGCCTGGACACGACGCACGCGATGATCGCCGGGCACGATCCGCTCGGGCAACTCAACATCGCGGCCGATCGCTTGTTCTGTTTGCACCTGCACGACTGTGACGGCCAGCACGATTGCCACTGGGTGCCGGGCCGTGGCATCATTGATTGGGACCCGTTGATCGCCCGGCTCGACGAGCTGCAATTCGCCGGGACGCGCACCATCGAGGCCGCCAGCACCAAGGACACCGCCGACGAGGTGCTGGCCGGTGCGTTCGAGGTCGCCAGGCGTTGGGACGGTGCCGATTAGCGGCGCGTGCCACCGCGATCTATTTCTCGAACCGGAACGAGTACAGCTCCGCGTTTTCCATCCAGAAGTGCAGGCGCAGGGCACCGTCGCCGGGGAAGGCGCCGAGCGATTGGCCGTGCCCCCAGGCCATTTCGTGATCGAGACTGTCACCGGTGAACGGTACACACTGATCCCATCGCCATTGCTTGGGCCACTGGCCGTCGCGTACGCCCGACGCTTCGCGGACGGCGACACGGATGAAGCCTTCCTTGCCCGTGCGCGCATTGATGCGAAGATTGCCACCGGGATAACGTAGCGGTCGGGTGATCATGTACCCACCATCATCGCCGGCGTCGATGGAGACGAACCCGTCGCGCCGCAATGTGCCCATGCAGATGGTGGAAATACGTGGGGTGCCTGGTGATCGCCAGCCGGCGTGCGAATGGCTCGACGCGCCATAATAGACGCGAATGTGATCGTCCATTTCGATCATATTTCCCATGCCCCGGACCATGCCCCAATCACAGGATTCGTAATGGGTGACGCCGACGGGAATAAACGCGGCCTTGAGCGGGTGGCGGTCCCATTTGACGCCGTCACGGCTCCAGGCCAGTTCGGTGTCCATGCGATCGTCCATGCCGTTACCCAACTCGCGAGTCTTCAAATCGGTCGAGCTGTGCAGTCGGTGCAGTTGTCCGAGGTACACGCCATGGTATGGTTGCACGTGCATCGAGTAGAGATACAGTGGATCGTTCTCCTCGCGGCGGATGACGTTTATCGGCTGCGTCCAGGTTATCAAGTCCTTGCTCTCGGAGTATGCGATGCGGCGGATCTCACCGGCGTTGATCGTTGCGCGGCGGTACATCATGAAGACATCGCGCTCGGCGTTGTAGGCAAAGCTGTTGCCGCCGTCCGTCCGTCCACTCCAGATCGGGTTTTCCGGAGCGTCGGTGAAATGAATGCCATCGTCGCTAAACGCGATGAAGTTATGCGTCCCGTGGCCTCGCTCGGCGTTGCGAGCATCCTCACCAACGGCCACATGGCAATACAACATCGCGTATTTGCCCCGATCGTGCATGCGCAAAGGCAGGCGCATCACATATAAATTGTCCGTATAGCTTACGACGAAGATGTTGTTCGCTTTCGAACCATCGTGCTCGAACAGTCCCAGTTCAGGACGGCGCCACTCGATTCCATCGTCTGATTCGTAGTAGTGACCGCGCTTGCACATCGGCACCTTGCCCTTGCTTTGAATCATCACGTCATCGAAGATCGGCAGCCACGCGCGAAACAAACCCGTGCCCGGCTCGCGCAGCACCGTACCAAATGAAAAGATCATTGAAGCTTCGTACGGATACGTCGATGACAGGATAGGATTGTCTTCGTGCTTGTCGACCTGGTGTACCGTGCGGCAGCAGCCGTTGAGGTCATCGACGACGTGCCAGTCCATCAGCAGTTGCCGGTCGTGGCCCACCTCGACCGGGTCGATCGGCACGATGTCGTGCGACCCGGCAATGGTCTGGATACCGGCGTCAAGATTGCCTTCCTTCAGGGCGTAGTTGTAGGTCTGTAGCGTGGGCACGGTTCGATTCTCCATTTGGTGGTTCGCGGCCGAGCGTCGGTTCGACCATAAAGCGTGGACGGTAACATCGCAACACTGTATAAGAGCGAGTCCATCATGCCAACGGTCATGGCTGAACAACTCGGCGCACTCCTGGCCACGATCTTGGAGCGACTCGACGCGCCGGCGTGCGACGCCCGGCTCGTGGCCGACATGCTCGTCGAGGCGGACCTGATGGGGTTGTCGTCGCACGGTGCAAGGCGGTTGGCACAATACATACAGGATATCGAGCGCGGCTACATCGTACCGGGCGCAAAGGTGCGGGTCACACGCCAGACGACGACGACGGCCATCGTGGACGGTGGGTGGAACTTCGGTCAGGTAGCTGCGTCGTACGGCGTCGCCTTGGCCATCGACAAGGCGCGGCAATCGGGCATGGGGTGCTTTGCGCTGCGCCGCTGCCGCCACGTCGGTCGACTCGGCGCCTACACGGAGTGCGCAGCGCAGCAAGGGTATATCGCCATGGGTGCCTGCGGTGCCGGCAGCGAAGGATTTTGGGTTGCACCGTTCGGCGGTCGTGAGGGGAGGCTGAGTACCTGCCCCCTCTCGTTCGCAGCGCCCACTGATGCCGATCCGATCGTAATGGATTTTTCGACCTGCTCGGCGCCGGAGGGCAAGGTGAACCTGCTGCGAGAGCTGGGCAAGTCGCTACCCGAATCGTGGCTGCTCGATGCGGCCGGCAAACCGACCATTGATCCAAATGATCTTTACAACGACCGAGGCGGCCGCGCCGGTGCGATCACGCCATTCGGCGGTGAACAGGGCTACAAGGGGTACTCGCTCGCGCTGATGGTGCAGATACTGACCACCCTGCTCGGCGACCCTTTCTGGCAAAAGTCGCTCGATGAACCCGAGTCGCACGCCAACGGCATGTGGCTTATGGTGATTGATCCCGGCGCATTCATGCCCGCTTCCCAATGCCGCGCACAGATCAGCGCGTTGGTCAACCACGTGCGATCGTCGGCACCGGCCGAAGGGTTTGACGCCGTGCTCATTCCCGGCCAGCGCGAATACGAGTTGAGGGCGCAGTTCCAACGCGACGGCATCCCGATCGCCGACGAAACATGGCATCAGATCGAACGCATCGCCGTTGAACGTGGCGTTCCCACCTAAGCGAATCGTGATGGTTATACGACGATGATTATCGATGCCCACGCGCATGTCATGAAAGGCTTTCACGGCCGGACCGGCGCCGGATCCACACGCTCGCTGCCGTTTGGCCGGGCACAGGTCGGCAACGAAGAGATACAGTTCCTGCCGCCGCTGCATCCCGGGCCAACGGCCTTTGTGCCGGAGACGCTGCTCGGCTTCATGGACTGGGTCGGCGTGGACAAGACGGTGTTGCTGCAGGGGCCGTTCTATGGCGAGGAGAACAAGTATTTGCACGAAGTGGTCCGTCGCTGGCCCGACCGATTTATCGCAGCCGGGCTCGTCGATCCACGCGGCGAAGCCGCTGAGCAAACGTTTGCCCGCGTCACCGGCGAGTTCAAGTTTCCCATCATCAAGTTCGAGTTGACCGAAACAACGGGTCTTACCGGTTTATACCCGGATTTCCGCCTAGATGAGCAGCGCATGGCGTGGGTCTGGCCCGAACTGGAACGACGGGGCCTGGTCGTCACGCTCGACCTGGGCCGACCGCAAACGCGAGCCTACCAAACCGATGCGGTGCGAGCGATCATCGATCGGCATCCATCGCTTCGGATGGTCATTGCGCACCTTTGTCAACCGCCCGTCGCGGATGCAGGCAACGAACAACTCAACGCCCTGTGGCAGCAACAGGTCGAGCTTGCCCGCTGTGCAAACGTCTGGCTCGACCTGGCGTCGCTGCCTGCCTACGGGTCGCAGCCCTATCCGTACCCGACCGCGCTGCAATACGTTCGCCGCGCCGTCGACCTCGTGGGTGCTGACAAATTGCTATGGGGCACGGATGTCCCCGGCCTGCTGGGGGTCGCAACCTATCGCCAGTTGCTCGACATGTATCGCCTGGAAGCCGACTTTTTAAGCGACGCCGACCTTGACAATATACTCGGCGAGAACGCCGCCGCCGTGTATGGCTGACCGGTTCGGGCCCTCATGGCAACGTCCGTGAAACAATCCGCTTCGAGGCTAAGGGGCGTCACGATCGGCAGCGATTGAGGGATACCCGTCGAAAAAATCCCAAATCATGCGGGGCGATTCAAGGTTTTTTGTCGGGGAACATCAGCTCACAGGTCTTGAGCGCACCGGGGCCAAAGGTGATGACATTTTTGCCCTGGCGCTTGGATTGCAGCGCCATTTCGTCGGCGCGTTGCAGCAGTTGCTCGACGGTCTGGCCGTCCCAGGGAAAACCGGCCAGCCCACCGGAGATGGTCAGCGTGCCGGGAGCCTCCTCCGCGAGTTTTGGGAACCGATGCTGACAGATCGCGCGTTGGAATCGCTGGGCGGCTTTGCGAATGGTGTCCGGATGCTCGCTGTGCTGGGCACGTGGCTGATGGGCATCCCAGAACACGACGGCAAACTCGTCGCCCCCGATGCGCGCCACGACGTCCTGATCGCGAACAACAGCACTCATCAGCTTCGCTGTTTCGCACAGGATTTCGTCGCCAGCAGCGTGGCCGTAATGATCGTTGTAGCGCTTGAAGTCATCGATGTCGAACACGAGGACGGTGACGCGGAAGCGTTCGTGGCGGGCGCGATCGAGAATCGTTTCAAGAAATCGCACCAGATAACGCCGGCTCCACACCCCGGTCAGCTCGTCGTGGACGGCCAGGTTCCATAGTTGATCAAGCCGACGTTCGACGGCGAGCCATCGCGCCAGCCACATGGCCCAGGGATCGAGCAGGTCGGCGGTCGCCGGTGGCGGCGCGTGCAGCAGGCCGAACCGTTGATCGGCCCAAGCGACCTCGACAGCGATGTGACCGGCGGGCACCTGCCGGCCGTCGTCCACCCAGCCCAACGCGTCGACCGGACAGTGCGCTGCGATCAGCTTGGTGGCCAATGGTTGCACCGGACCGGTGGCGGCCAGCAGATGATCAAGCAGGTCGGCGTCGCCCAACGGGTCATCGCAAGTGCCGGTGGGAACCCGGCAGCAGCTCGTCGGCACATCGCCCAGAAATTGGCCGGCCAAAATGATCGTTTCATCCTGACGCCGGCCCGCCGCTGCGCCGCGGTCCGACCGAGCATGCGATGAAGCGCTGTCGGGACCGAAGATCGCCTGCATCAACGCTGACGGGTCAATCGGTTCGAGCAGGTAATTCTCGAATCCGGCTGCGACGGCGTTGATCGCATCCCGCTCGCTCGCCTCGTCTGCGATCAGCAACAGCCTGGCATTGGGGGCGAGCTTGCGAATGGCGGCGGCGGTTGAGTCCACCGGCTCATCCAACTCGGCCAACTCGGCCACCTGCCCGATCACCGCGGCCGGAGGCGACGGCGATGCCCCGCCCAATTGGCCCAACGCCATCAGGTAGTTCTCGGCCTGCCGCACTGCTATCGTGTGGTCGCTGACCTGCAGTGCCTGCTCGATCCGTTGCGCCAGAGGGGCATCGCCCACGACCAGCACCTCGACATGTGCCAGCTCAGCCGGCTCGCCAGTCTCTGTTAATGAAAGTCTTGGGCTGCCATGATGGGTTTGCGTCACGGTTCCTCCTTCGGAGCATCCTTTTTGCCTTCCTCCCGGCGCGTGCGGTGATCTCCCAGCAAGATGGCCAACTCTTCGCGGCTGACCAGCGGTGAAGGCGTTTTCCCGCCGCCCGATTGCTGCCCCGAACACGCTTCGTCATGGTTTATAGGCACCTGGGGTGACCAAGGTTCGTCGTTTTTCGGTCTGGTGCCGGCCTCCGGCTGCCGCCCACTTCGGTCAGCACCCCCTAGAGGCGCGAGCCTGCGCTGGCCGTCCGGCCCGGGTGGATCATATTGCCGGCAAACCACCGCTGGATAATACTTGCGCACGGCGGCGAACAGCCGGGTCAACCGGGGATGGTCGGCCGGCTTGTCGACGATCAACGCGCCACGCGGGTTCAAGGCCAGTTCCACCATGACCGACGGCAGATCGCCGGCGAATACAACCTCGACCCCCCGGGCGCGCAGAAGCCGCACCAGATTACTGGTGCCCCGATCATCCGGCGATGTCAGCACCACGCATCGCATTTGCAGTGTCCGTCATCTTGATTTGGGCGTGACCATCTGCCGCCAGCCTTCGACACCTTATTGTAACTGCCAAAACCACCTCGGCCTAGCAAAATTTCGATGCGATCCGGCATAAATACCGGTTGTCACGGCGATGCCGATACTACGCATAAGCGTGGCAAGCGAGAGGTGTCGCCCGCCATAATTTCACCGGCCGGGGCGTTGATTTGCTCGCAAAGGGCCTTGGCAAGCACCAGGTGGCCTTCAGCCTCGGGATGACACCAATCCACGTACAGCTTTGCCGGGGATCTTGGTGATGTGCTGGCGGTGCGCAAGATCTCACGCATATTCGCCTCCGCTCACGGTTACTGACTCGTGGAACCACTTGACCCAACGCCGACGTTGAGAACCATCGATCAGGCGACCCACCAGGGATCTCATTGTCGAGCAACGCCTCAAGTTGGCCGGCGCACGTTTCGCGCTGCGCCACGCGCCACCGAACATCGTCGAATCTCCGAGGCAGAAAATGATCGGCCCGTGCGGATCGGCATCGTCACCGCGAAAGCCATCTAGGTCCGTGGTCACGGGGTTGTCCAGAAAATCCATCTGCTTGGCAGACCACAATTTCCACCATAGATGCGAATCCTTCACGAACAGGACCGAGGAATTGGGATCCTTTCCAAATGCGATGCACCGGAAGCCCTCGAGCGGCTGATCCATGAAACCCACTACAATCTCCGGCACAGCCCGGCATGGAAAATGGACAGGCCGGCTGCAATCGTTCGACACCAGCATCCGCAGCAGCGCCGGTGGTGTTTTGTCGCAAAATTTTGAATGAGGACGGTCTAAACCGTACGGGCTGGGCCGCGTGGCACTCGGCTTTTCATCATTGATATTATGCACTGCTGACGACCGACACAAGAAAATCGGCTTGAGTCGCCTGCCCGCCTGCCCGCCTGCCGACAAGATCAACTCGCTCGACGGCGTGACGTTAACATGGATAATCTTGGCCACCACGGGACCGAGGCCGCGCCTAATCCGCAACGACGGGCTTATGTGAGACCATCATGGTGATTCTCGGCGCAGACGTATTAAACCCCGGCGACGTCACCACGCTGCTGATGGCGGTGGCGATGCTGCTGGGCGGTTCACGGGTGTTGGGCGAGTTGTGCCGCAAATGGGGTTTGCCCATGGTCTTGGGCGAGTTGCTGGCCGGTATTCTGCTGGGCCAGACAGTGCTGGGGATGATCTGGCCCAGCGGGTTCGAGTTCCTTTTTCCCATCGAGGGGCCCGCTTACATCGTGATGCGTGGGCTGATTCTGCTGTCGGCCACGCTGCTGTTGCTGGTGGCGGGACTGGAAGTCGAGTTGAGCACCGCCTGGCGGGTGGGCAAAGCGGCGATATGGGTCGCCATGGCGAGCATGGCGATCCCGTTTGCCGCGGCGTCTGCGCTGGCGTGGTTTTTCCCCACTTTCATGGACGCCGGCGCGCTCGGTGTCCGCGTGCCGTCCGCGTTCGCCCTGTTTGCGGGCGTCGCACTTTCGATCACGGCACTTCCCATCATCGCCAAGATGCTGATCGACCTGAAGATGTTCAAGAGCGACCTGGGCATGCTGGTGTTGTCGGCCGCGATCCTAAACGACGTGCTGGGCTGGATGGCGTTTGCCGTGGTCATGGCCCTGGTCGGCGGCGTGCCCAATGCCAACACGACGGACAACGTCGGCATGCTGATACTCTGGACCGTCGTGTTTATGGTCGCCGCCATGACGGTGCTGCGCTGGTCGTTCCACTTTGCCATGCCGTACATGCAGGCGCACCTGAGTTGGCCCGGCGGGGTAATGGGCATCATCCTCACCATTGCGCTGCTTTGCGCTGCCTTCACCGAGTGGATCGGCATCCACGCGATCTTCGGAGCCTTTATCGCCGGCGTGGCTATCGGTGATTCGCATCACCTGCGCCAACGCACGCGCGACACGATCCACCAGTTCATCACCAATATCTTTGCCCCGATCTTTTTCGCGGGCATAGGACTTCACATCAACATCTGGGCCTATTTTGATCTGCCGCTCGTGCTGGTCGTGCTGACCGTGGCGATGGGCGGCAAGATTGCCGGTGGCTTTCTTGGCGCACGCATGGGCGCGCTGCGCCGGCGCGAGAGCGCAGCAATCGGATTCGCCGTCGCCGTGCAGGGATCGATGGGCATTATCCTGGGACAACTGGCGCTCAATATGAAACTGATCGGCGAGCGGATGTTCGTCGCGATCATCGTCGTGGCGTTCGTGACCAGCGGGGTGGGGGGGCCGGTGATCCAGGCCGTGTTGCAACGCCGCCAGCGCCGCCGGCTCGCCGATCTGTTGGGAGAGCCGCATTACGTCGAGTTGCTGGTCGCCACGACCGCGAGGCAAGCAATTGCCGAGTTGACACAACGCGCGGCCCAGATCACCGAGATACCAGCCGACCGGCTGGATCAGGCCGTCTGGCATCGCGAGCAGATCATGTCCACCGGTCTAAGCGATCAGGTGGCCGTGCCCCACGCCCGGCTGGCGGAGCTCGACAAGCCGATCATCGTCCTCGGCCGCAGTGCCCGCGGCATCGACTTTGACGCCTCTGACGGCAAGCCGGCCCACCTCATCGCGCTGCTGCTAACCCCGTTGGCCGACCAGGCCGGCCAACTCGATCTGCTCAACCTCATCGCCCGCGCCTTTGCCAGCCCCGAGATCCGTGCCGCCATCCTCGCCGCCCGCAGCTACACCGAACTGCTCGCCGCCATCAATCTGGCAGACGATCTGGCCGACGAGCACGCCGGGTGATCACCACATCGCGCTCTTGCTGCACCCGCCGTACTAATCATCACCCGCGTTGATTCACGGTTAGATCCAACTTCGGCCGAGAGGAGGACACCGGTCTTGGCCAGTTCCTACCACCGCACCTTGTTGTATCTCGCCAGATCATCGATTGGATACCTTGCGTTGTTTGTTTTGACGAACCGACACAGGCGCATCGCAGCGCGATCAGGCGGCACAGCTGATTTGTTTTTTGAGCGGTTGGTTGCCGTTGGCCGGTCAGGTCTACCCGCGGCCCTTGACCAGGTCTTCGACAACGCTCGGATCGGCCAACGTGGAAATATCGCCGACCTTGTCGGTTTCGCCTTCGGCGATCTTGCGCAGGATACGACGCATGATCTTCCCTGATCGCGTCTTCGGCAAACCGGGAGCCCACTGGATCACGTCCGGCTGAGCTATTGGGCCAATCTCTTTGCGCACGTGTTGAGCCAGTTCCTTCTTGAGTTGGTCAGTGTAATCGTAGCCTTTTTTGAGCGTGACGAACGCATAGATGCCCTGCCCCTTGATATCGTGCGGGTAGCCGGCGACGGCGGACTCTGCAACTGCTTCGTGGCTGACCAGCGCGCTTTCGACCTCGGCGGTGCCCATGCGATGGCCGGAGACATTGATCACGTCATCAACGCGACCGAGCAGCCAATAGTCGCCGTCCGTATCACGCCGGCATCCGTCGCCGGTGAAGTACATGCCCTCAAAGGCACTGAAGTAGGTTTGGATGAATCGCTCGTGGTCGCCCCAGGTGGTGCGCATGATGCCAGGCCATGGTTTTTTGAGGCAAAGCTTACCGCTTTCACCGTCAGGAACGGGTTTCCCCTGATCATCGACAATGACCGGTTCGACGCCGAAGAACGGCTTCAAGGCGCTGCCGGGTTTGAGCGTGTGAGCCCCCGGAAGCGGTGTAATGAGAACGCCGCCAGTTTCCGTTTGCCACCAGGTGTCGACTACCGGGCATCGGCCCTTGCCGACGACGCGGTGGTACCACAGCCACACATCGGGGTTGATCGGCTCACCGACCGAGCCCAACAGCTTCAAGCTCGACAGATCGCGGCTGGTGACCGGGTCTTCGCCCTCGCGCATCAGTGCACGGATTGCGGTTGGAGCCGTGTAGAACTGCGTGACTTTGTATTTGTCGCACACGTCCCAGAATCGCCCGGCGTCGGGATAGGTCGGCACACCCTCGAACATGATCGACGTGGCGCCGTTGGCCAGTGGCCCGTAGATGATGTAGCTGTGCCCGGTGATCCAGCCGATGTCGGCCGTACACCACCAGACGTCGCCATCGTGGTAGTCGAAGATGTACTTGAAGGTCGTGGCGGTGTAGATCATGTACCCGCCGGTGGTGTGCAACACGCCCTTGGGCTTGCCGGTCGAACCGGAGGTATAAAGGATGAACAGCGGGTCCTCGGCATCGACCCATTGCGGCTCACAGACTTCACTGGCACCGTCCGTCACGTCGTGCCACCATAGATCGCGGCCTTCCAACATCGGAACGTCGTGACCCGTGCGCTTGACGACGACAACGTGCTCGATGCTCGGGCATTGCTCGATGGCCTTGTCAGCCTTGGTCTTCATCGGGATATCGTTCTTCGCGCCACGCAGCGCGGTATCCTGCGTGACAAGGATCGTGCACTGCGAATCGTTGATCCGATCACGCAGCGAATCCTCACTGAACGCACCGAAAACAACAGAATGAATTGCTCCGATCCGCGCACAGGCCAGACAGGCAATCGCCAGTTGTGGCACCATCTGAAGGTAAAGGCAGACCCGGTCGCCCTTGGTCACACCGATCGCCTTGAGCGCGTTGGCGAACTTGCACACCTCGCGGTGCAACTCGCGGTAGGTCATCTTCGAGTCGTCACCCGGCTGATTGCCCTCCCAGATGATCGCCGTCTGGTCGCCGCGGTCGTCAAGGTGGCGGTCGAGGCAGTTGACCGAGATGTTCGTCTTGCCTCCGATGAACCACTTGATCTGGACTTTACCAGAAAAATCATAGCTGCAGACCCGCTCCCACTTCTTGTGCCAGACGAACTGGCTGGCGATCTCGGCCCAGAACTTGTCGGGATCCTCGATCGACTGCTGGTACATCTGTTCGTACTGCTGGGGCGAACCGACATGTGCCTTGCCGGCAAAAGCCGGCGACGGCGGAATTTTCTTCGTACTTTGCCCTTGATTGGTCGTCGTCTGCGTCATGGCGTGGGACTCCTTGTCACAGCGCTGAGGCCGAGAGGCCACATGCTTTGCGTAACCATCCCCATACTCGCAACCGGCCAACAATCCACCGAACCATTACTCTAAACCCTCAAGCTCATCTAGACAAGGTTGTGGACGATTCAGTTCGCAGCCGGGGTGACCAGTCGCTGCATCGTCCGCTTCTGGACCCCTCGCAACACCACCGCCAGCAGGACCGACAACACGCATACGACGAACCTGAAGGCTGTTCGGCTCGACGTGCAGCCAGCGGCGTCCCACCACGCCGCGCATCGGCCGCAACATGGCCGGGAAAACATCGGGTAATCCCGGCCTGTCCAGTGCATACCAGTTCCCAATCACCATAACTGTACGACCAGCGATTTGGAACTCGGCAGCACCAGGGTCGTGTGCCTGCCATGACCCATGGTAAACACCGCTGTCGATGCTGGAGGGCTTGCCGAGGCAACGATGCAAGCCGTGCAACCGGCGTGATCCGTGACCCGGTTATCAAGACCGGTGCTACCCGGAGACGTTGTGCGATCACATCGCTTCCCCTGCAGGATCAAGGGAAATCCGGAATTGATGTTCGACCGGTACTTACGCGCTATCGCGGTCGATGACGCGGTAGTTCTCGCGCTCCCCGCGGCCGCGCAGCGGATAGTCTTTGCGCAGCGGGTGGGCAGGATACGATTCCCACGTGAGGATACGACGCAGGTCCGGGTGGCCATCGAAGCGGATGCCGAACATGTCGAACACCTCGCGCTCGTTCCACTCGGCCCCGGGCCAGACATCGGTGACGGTGGGTAAGTGCAAATCCGGATCGTCATCGGTCCCGATCGTGTCCATCGACGGGCTGAGCATCACCTTGACAAACAGCCTGCGATTGTGCTTACAGCTACAGAGGTTGTACACGACTCCGAATCGATCACGGTCACCGTTGGCCAAACCAGCGGGCGACGGGTAGTTCAGGTAGTCCACGCCCGTCACGTCGGACAGGAAATCGTACGCACAGTCGCGATCGTCACGGAGAAACAGCATCACGTCGTGCAGGTGGTTTTTGGGCACGACCAATGTCGTCTGGCCGCGAAACTCCGTGGCAAACAGCTTCACGTCCGCGAACCGCTGTTTCACCAGCGTCAGCGTCGGATGATCGAGATTTATTTTTATTGAATCCAATGTCATGTGTCCGGAGTCCATAACCGCAGAAAACCGCCAAGTCCCTTGTGAATATCTACTTCGATTCATCGATGCGTTCGATTAACGCCGTGACCAGTTTTTGCCACTGTTTGATCAGAGCGGGCCCCTCGTAGGCCAGGGTGTCGGCCAGGCCAATCATATCACGTGCTTCGATTGTATCGCGCACCACTTGGAGCATGGTGATGACCTGCTCAATCACCTCCTGTGCCGAGGCACCGTCGATATCCAACGTGCTCAGATCAGTTGCGGTGAGGCTTGCGGTCTGGATCACCACCTGCTGTGATTGCTGCCAACCCTCGATCGCCTGTGTCAATGCGGTCATCGCTTCATTCTGCTGATCGCTGCTGATCAGGTCGGCCGCCTCGCGCTGGCGCTGTGCGACGGCGTCGAGTCGACCGAGCACCGCCTCGAGCGTGGTGCGTGACAGATCGCGGGGATTGGCCGAGTAGAGCCGCAGTTCACCGTCAGCGACGGCGTCGTGGCGGCGACTCTCCAACTGCTCATCGACAAGCGGTTCGCCATCGAGTGTGACCTCGACAACGATGCGCCCGCTTGCGCGGAGATGATCGGCCGCCGAGTCCAGCACCGACGCCAGATCGACGCCGCTTAACTGCACAGGTTGATCGTCCAGATAGATCGGCATGCGGGCATATTACGCCACCTCAACCGGCGGCCGCAACAACAATGTCCGCCACCGGCCCCGGCCGTGTGGCCGGAACGGCACCAACTATTATTAAAAGACCGCCATGGTCTGAAATCATGGCCCGGGTTACCGGGCAGGTCAGCTGACGATTTGCGAGCGAATTCTTGCTGTAAATCGTGGGTAAACCCCCGCCAGCGTATCCTAATCATGCTGGACCTTCCTCGCTGGTTCTGCCACGGGCAAAACTGCCGTCGATCTGGACATTTCGCACGAAGCAGCAGTTCGTCGGCTGCACCGTGCAGGCAAAGTGATCGCGACTCATTTTGACGCCGGCTTTGCGAACCGGCATGTTGACCTGATTGCGCCCATGCGATCAGCCTGTCATCGCAGTGTCGGTTATGTTAACATGCCCACCCTCCCCATGGACTGCACAAAAAGAGAATCGAAAAAAGTGGACGCGAAGACTGTTGTACTCGATGGCCACACGTTAAATCCGGGCGATCTCAGTTGGAACGGGTTCAAGTCAATCGGGGACATTGCCGTCTACGATCGCACGCCCGATGATCAGACGACCGAACGGGCTGCCGGTTGCCCATACGTGTTGACAAACAAGGTCGTGTTTTCGGCTCAAACGCTGGCCGCGTTGCCGGACCTGCGCTACATCGGCGTGCTGGCGACCGGCTACAACACCATCGACACCGAAGCTGCCGCCGAACGGGGCGTGGTAGTGACGAACATCCCGACCTACGGCACCGATTCGGTCGCCCAGCACGCGACGGCCCTGATGCTGGAGATGATCCGGCACGTCGCGGTGCACAGCAACGCGGTGCACGCCGGCGAATGGACCTCGTGCATCGACTGGTGCTTTGCCCTAAAGCCGATTACAGAATTGACGGGCAAGGTGCTGGGTATCGTCGGACTGGGGCGGATCGGCCTGGCCTTCGCCAAAATCTGTGCCGCGATGGGCATGCGTATCATCGCGCACGACGAGTATCACATGTCGGCCGAGCAACTCGGCAGCGTCGCGGTGCAATACGTTGACGTAGATACGCTGTTCCAGGAGGCGGACGTGATCAGCCTTCACTGCCCGCTGACATCGAAGACGGATCGACTGGTCAACGCCACGCGGCTCGGGTTAATGAAACCGACCGCCGTGCTGATCAACACGAGTCGGGGCCCGCTTGTCAACAATCAAGAGTTGGCCGACGCGCTGCGCGCCGGGACCATCGCCGGAGCCGCCGTGGACGTGCTTGACATCGAACCGCCCCCGGCAGACAACCCACTGATAGGCGCGCCCAACTGCATCGTCACACCGCATATTTCCTGGTACGCCAAGGAATCGCGCCAGCGACTGATGGATATCGCGGTGGACAATCTCAAAGCGTTCATTGCCGGCAAGCCGGTCAATCAGGTCAACTGAACTTACAATGCGCAGGTGACGTTTCTGGACGACCAATCCGGGCGGTCAAGAACGATCGCGCTGCTGACCGCGACGGCCAACGAGATGCGACGCGTGACCGCCGCACTGCCTTGGCAAAGCGAGGGCAACGGGTGGACATTCCGATTTGGTTGCACCGAATACATCGCCTCGGTGACCGGCATCGGGCCGCAGGCCGCCGAGCAGCACACGCGTCAACTGCTTGAGCAGCGGAAAATCGACTGGATTATTGTGTGCGGTTTTGCCGGCGGCCTGGACCCCGATTGGCCGACGGGCCGCCTGATGCGTGCCCGCTGGGTGATCGATGAACAGGGGTCGGCCGCGCTGCTGACCGATCGGCCGCCGCAAGTCACGGCCGACTCGGATGGCCGATCCAGCGACGATTCGATCCTCACCACGACCAGTGTGATCGCAACGGTGCAGCGCAAGCAGGCGTTGTATGCTCGATACCACGCCGCCATGGTGGACACCGAATCGTTTTCGATCGCGCGGACTGCCGCCGAGTACGGCGTAGCCCTAACCGTGCTGCGGGCCGTCAGCGATCCGGCGGATTGCCCCCTACCCGGCGGCGTGGGCGACTGGGTGGATACCAACGGCGCCGTGCGTGTATTGGCCGTCACGCGATTCATCTTGACACACCCATGGCAGTTGCACCGGTTGTTGCGGATGAAGCGCCAAGCCCAAATCGCCGGCGACAACCTCGCAGCTGAATTGCGGATCATCATGGGGATGTGACCCGCTGCTACACTACCTGCGATGCAGTTTCCGACAAGCGGCAGAATATTGCTCTATGGCGGCAGCTTCGATCCGCCGCACGTGGCACATGTGAAGCTGCCAGCGTTGGCAATGCGCAAGATCAATGCGGTCGCAACAGCCTATATCCCCGCAGCGCAGCAACCTCTCAAGCCCGATGGTGCACATGCGTCGGCATCACACCGGCTGGCGATGCTCGAGCTCGCGCTACAAGGTCTGCCGCACACCATCGTCCTGACCAACGAGATCGACCGCGCCGCGACCTCGAGCGATGGCGGAGCCAGCTACACGGTCGATACGCTCGAGCAGTTGCGAGCGGAAGCGGACGACCAAGTCGAATTGCGCCTGCTGATCGGTGTCGATCAGCTTCTGGTGTTCGACCGGTGGCGCTGCTGGCAGCGGATCCTCGAACTGGCAGAGCCCGTGGTCATGCTCCGCCCACCGCAGACGCGCCAGACTCTACTGGCGTCGCTGCCGGCCGGATTTGATCGCAACGCGTGGAAAAAACGGCTGGTGGACCTGCCACTGATCAACGTCAGTTCGAGCGATGTACGTCGCCGAAGCGCACGCGGCCTGCCGCTCGACGGCCTTGTCCCCAGCGCGGTGGCCCGCTACATTGACCGGCACGACCTGTATCGGGCACAAAAATGATCGTTTACTGCTGCAGCGACCTTATTTTTGCGACAAAGATCCGATCGACGGCCGAAGCGTTGGGTCTTGTCCTGCGCCCCGGGCGCACCGCCGAGGCGATGAAGAACCGTCTCGAGCAGGTCGATGACGGCAAACCCAACGAGCCTATCACGGGCGTACTGATTGACCTGGAACTGGCCGATCAGGCGATGGCCCTGATCGAGCAGGTCAAGCACCACGATCAGAACATCCCGGTCATTGCGTTCGGGTCACACGTCGCAACCACGATCCTCGACGGCGCCAAGCAGCACGGTGCGGATTTCGTCATGGCGCGCAGCGCATTTACCGCTAACCTGCCCGACATTCTACGGCGCTTCAGCAAGGCCGAAGCGTAAAGAGGCATTTCAGCCTTCCGGAAAATCGACGATGCGAATGCAGACGGGCGTGCCGTCGATCACATCGAGCTTTTCGATTTCGCGCAACGCGTTGATCACCGATCCCTGACGTGCCTCGTGCGTGATAATGACCACCGGCACGAACTGGCCGACAGCCACCTCGTGCTGCAACAACGCCCCGAGACTGATACCGGCATCACCAAGGATTTCGCTCACTTTGGCCATCACGCCGGGCACGTCCTTGGCGCTGATGCGCAGATAAAAGCGACTGACCAGATCGTCGGGATCGACCAGTTCCACCGGATCATGTGCGTCACACCAGAGATTCAGCCCGGCAAAGGCACGTGGGTACCAACCAGCGGCGATGTTCAGCAGATCGCTGACGATTGCGCTGGCGGTCGGCAACTGACCGGCGCCGCGACCGTAGTACATCGTCTGGCCCGTGGCGTGACCGTACACGCTCAGGGCATTGAACGGGCCGTGTACCTGCGCCAACGGCAAATCCTTGGACACGAAGCAGGGATGCACGCGTAGACTGATTCGCCGGCTGTCGGCGGCGGCACGCTCGCCGATGGCCAGCAGTTTCACGTCGT
>CAUYYV010000008.1:0-24067 GCA_963577075.1 Phycisphaerae bacterium | reverse complement strand
GCCGACGAGAAAGGCTGCACGCCCAGCCAGCTCGCCCTGGCCTGGTGCATGCAGCAGCCGGGCATCACGAGCGCAATCATTGGGCCTCGCACCTACGAGCAATTGGAAGACAACCTCGGCGCACTCAACGTGACCGTGACCGACGACGACCTTGTGTTCTTCGACGCCGCCACCCCCCCCGGCCAGGTCTGCTACGGCAAACCCTGGTTCGGCGAAGATTTCGGACCCCACCAATATCGATGGTAACGCGATAGCCGGGCAAACCGGCCGGTGGCGCGATTGTCTTTGGCTCACGGCTAAACTGCCGGACCCGCTACCGTGTGCAATCTGACGCCGCCACGGTACGCTAGCGGCCATGACGCATCTGGCGGTGGCGGTTATGGTGGACAGTCTCGACCACGGCCTGACCGCCGCGGCTCGGGCCGCGGCGCAGGGGGCCGATCTTGTCGAGTTTCGCATTGATCAGTTCACCGACGACGCCGAGGCGGTCGTGCAGCTTGTCGAGCGATCGGCATTGCCGTGCGTGATCACCTGTCGGCTGACGTCGGAGGGCGGGCTGTTCGACGGTGACGAGCAAACGCGGATCAGCCTGCTCGAACGGATCGGCCTGGGCGCGCGCCAGCCGGCGTACATCGACGTCGAGTTGGCGGCGTACCAAAGCTCGGCGAATCTGCGCCAGAAGGTCAACCTTGTCGTCGATCACCCCGGCCAGGTGCGCCCGACGAGCACGGGCCTGATCCTTTCGACACACGATTTCGAGAAACGGCCGATCGATCTGTATCAGCAGATCGAGGCGATGGCCGCGTCGGCGGCGTGCCGGGTGATCAAGGTTGCCTGGATGAGCCGGTCGCTGCGTGACAACATCGAGGCGTTCGAGATCGTGCTGCAACGCACCAAACCGACGATCGCGTTGTGCATGGGCGAATCGGGGCTGGCGTCACGCGTATTGGCCAAGAAATTCGGCGCGTTGTTGACCTTTGCCGCGCTCGATGCCGGCGGCGGCACCGCGTCGGGTCAGCCGACCGTGGCGGACCTCAAGACGCGGTACCGCTGGGACGCGATCGACGCCGAGACGAGGGTGTTTGGCGTGATCGGGTATCCGGTCAGCCACTCGATGAGCCCAGCTATTCACAACGGCGGGTTCGATCGGACCGGGTTCAACGGCGTGTATCTGCCCATGCCAATCCCACCCGAGTACGAGCATTTCAAGGCGACGGTAACCTCCTGGCTGGACATGGCGCCCCTGCACTTTAGCGGTGCATCGGTGACGATCCCACACAAGCAGAACCTGTTGAAGTTTGTGCGTGACGCCGGTGGCGAGGTCGAACCGTTGGCCCAGAAGATCGGCGCCGCCAACACGCTGGTCGTGCGCGACGGCAACGATTTCTCGCGTTTGTATGCGTGCAACACTGATTACGCCGCCGCGCTCGATTCGGTGTGCGCCGCGCTGCAATGCAAGCGCGAGGACATGGCCGGCCGGCGCGTCGCCGTCATCGGCGCCGGCGGCGCGGCCCGGGCCATCGTGGCGGGGTTCGCGCATTACGGTGCGACCATCGTCATCTACAACCGCACACTCGCCAACGCCGAGAAGCTCGCCGCGGCATTCACCGATAACCGGGGCAAGGTCGTGCCCGCCCGACTCGAAAAGATCTGCGATTCGTGCTGCGAAATCTATATCAACTGCACCTCCGTCGGCATGCACCCGAACATTGACGATTCCCCGATCGAATCGAACAAGCCGGAAAAGGGCTGGGGCCCCGGCACGGTCGTATTTGATACCGTGTACAACCCGGCCGAAACCCGCCTGCTGCGCGAGGCACGCGCCGACGGCTGCACCACGATCCCCGGCACCGAGATGTTCGTCCGTCAGGGCGCTGCCCAGTTCGAACAGTGGACCGGGCAAAAAGCGCCCGTCGAGAACTTCACCGAGGTGATCGCTGAGCAACTAAGGATCAAAACCACATGAAACTTGCTGAAATGACATCCTTCGAAGTCGACAAGCTGTCGCGCGATATCGTCGTGCTGCTGCCGGTCGCGGCGCTGGAGCAGCACAGCCGGCACCTGCCGGTGTTCACCGACTCGATCCTCTGCGGCACGATTGCGGAGGCTGTCGAAGCAAACCTGCCCAAAGACGTGCTGCTGCTGCCGGTGTTGTGGACGGGCGCATCAAGCCACCACCTGGATTTTGCCGGTACCGTGTCGATTGAACTGGACACGTACGTTGAAATGCTCTGCCAGATCCTGCGCAGCCTTCTCGAGCACGGATTCAAAAAGGCTTTCATCCTCAACGGCCACGGGGGCAATCTGGACCCGATCCAGGTGGCGCTTCGCCTGCTGAGCAGGGAATATCCCCAAGCCAATCTTGCCGGCGGCAATTACTGGTTCATCGCCGGCGACTCGATCGCAAATATTCTGACCGGGCCGCGCAAGGTGGTCGGACACGCCTGTGAGATGGAGACATCAGGCATCATGGCGGTGCGCCCTGATCTGGTGCGCAAGACCTTGATCCGTGACGATCCGCAGCAGGACGACCCACGCCTGGTCGGCACGTTCGTGCCATATGACATGAAGCGTCACACGAAGCGGGGCGGCATCGGCCACGCCACGCAGGCCTCGGCGGCGAAGGGTAAGCGCCTCATGGCCGCGATCATCGCGGACGTCACCGCCGTCGTGAAAGCAACGCGTCAGGGCGCCACCCGTGGCCCGGGCACCAGCAGGAAAAAAGGGAAGTGACTCCATGCATCGCGGCGGCCGCCGGTTTCCGGTAAATTGATCCACTGCACCCGACCGAGCGGGAACACACACATGCTGCGAAAAACCTGCTGGTGGCTCACGATCATCTTTGGCTGCGCGGCGGTTGCGTCGGCGCAGCCTGCTGAACAGGCCGCGCCGGCGGCGGCGGCCAAAAAATGGGTGTGGGATTCATTGGCCAGCCCTCGAGGCGCGATGCTCTGGTTCCTCGAAGCGCAGCGCCCCGCCCTGCGCGGCCGGGAAGACGCGATCGCGAGGGCCGTCAAGGCGTTGGACCTGTCACAAGCTGGCGATCTTGACCGCCGTGATCATCTCGATTTGATCGGCAAGCTCATCGGTGTGATCGACCGAACGCGCGAGGTCTTGCCGGAGGAATTGCCCGGTCCGGAACGGGTCAAGGCCGACCGATGGAGCCGCTTCGTGTTCTTCCCCCGGCCCGCGGCCCACATGTGGATATGGGACAAGCTGGGCCACGCCCCCGCGGGCCAGATTGTCCTGGAAGAGACCTCGCCCGGCACGTGGCAATTTTCGGCGCAGACGATCTTGCAACTCGACGCACTGTACGACAGCATGTCGGACCTGCCGCCGCAGTACATTCCACTCGAGGACCGCGGCGAGTTGATCGGCACGCTCGGCCCGACGTTCGATAAGACGCAGTGGTGGCAGTGGCTTTCGCTGTTGGTCGCCATCTTCGGTGGATTGCTGGCTGGCAAAGTGGTGCAGTTGTCGCTGCGCCGGCTCAGCACCAACCTCGACCGGTGGGGGTGGAATATTCGCTCCACGGTTTTCCGCAACGCCTCGAATCCGGCCAGTTTGCTCCTGCTGACCGCCGGGCTGTCAGTGGGAATGCACTTTATTCACATTGAAAAAGGGATCGTCGAGTTTCGCGGCAAGATATTCCAGCTTCTGTACCTGCTGGCCATCGGCTGGTTCATCTTCAATCTGATCGAGGTGATTGACGTCACGCTGCGCCGGTTGGCGGAAAAGACCGAGAGCAAGCTCGATGACATGGTCGTGCCGATGGTGCGCAAGACCCTGCGCATCTTTCTGGTAATCGTTTTCTTGATCGTCGCGCTGCAAAACGTGTTCGATCTGAACATCACGGGCTTCTTGGCGAGCCTGGGCATCGCGGGCCTGGCGGTCTCACTGGCGGCGCAGGACTCGGTGAAGAACCTGTTCGGATCACTGACCGTGTTTTTCGACAAGCCGTTTATGGTTGGCAATTTCATCAGCTTCGACGGCAACGCCGGCACGGTCGAAGAAATCGGCTTTCGCTCGACGCGGATCCGCCTGCTCAGCGGCCACGTGGTGTCCGTGCCAAACATGAAGTTCATCGACAATAATGTTGAGAACATCACGGCCCGCCCGTATATCCGTCGGGAGATGAATGTGACGATCACCTATGACACGCCGCCGGACAGCATCGAAAAGGCGGTCGACATTCTGCGTGATGTACTGCACGACCAGCAGGTCGTCGATCAGGGTAGATTCGACATGAAGCTGTTCCCGCCGCGCCTCGCGTTCAACGAACTGAATGCCGACAGCCTCAACATCCGCGCGTATTACTGGTACCAGATGGCAGGCGACCCGGATCGTGGCTTTTTTTCGTACCTGACGCACAGCCAGATAGTGAACATGAAACTGTTCCGCGCCTACGGCGAGGCCGGGATCGAGTTTGCCTTCCCGACGCAGACGCTCTACCTGGCGAGCGACCCGGGCCGCAAGTTGAGTGTCGATGCCCGGCTCGTCAACGGCGATACCACGGGCAAGGCCTACACGTAATCGCATGGCCCAACCAATCCGTGAGCACCCACTTGGATGAACTCGAATCTCGATTCAATTCGATCGCAAAATGGCAGCCGAAGATCGAGGCGTTGATCGATTTCGATGATGCATCGGCGCGTCAACGCGCCGCGGCGGCGAGGCCCGGGCCGCTGGCGGGTTGGCCGATCGCGATCAAGGACATCATCGACTGGGCGGGCACGCCGACGCGCTGCAACGCCCAGTTCACGTCGACACGACCGGTCGAGCGTAACGCCACAATCATCGACGATCTGCTGGCGGCCGGCGCGTTTGTGATGGCCAAGTCCATCACGACGACATTTGCCTACCTTGATCCCGGCCCGACGCGCAACCCGTGGAACGTGGCGCACACGCCCGGCGGATCCAGCAGCGGGTCCGCCGCCGCCGTCGCCGCGGGCATGGTTCGCATGGCGTTGGGGTCACAGACGATCGCGTCGATCAATCGGCCGGCGTCTTTCTGCGGGGTCGTCGGATACAAGCCAACCTACGGCACGCTCTCGACTGACGGCGTGTTTCCGTTTTCGCCCAGCGTGGACACGGTGGGTTTTTTTACCGCCAACGCGGCTGACGCGCAGGCGGCTTTTTTCGGGCTGACATCCGGGGAACCCAAATGCGTAGAAGCACCGTTGCGTATCGGCGTGATCGACGACATGGGCTGCGCACCGCCGGACACCAACATGGCCGAGGCCGTCCGCCGTGCCGCGTCCCGCCTCACCGGCGCGGGTCACGACGCGCAAACCACCGAATTGCCAGATGGCGCTGAGCGGGCGTACGAGCATCACGTTCAACTGGTTGCAGCCGAGTGCGCCCAATCCCACCGCGAGCTATTTGCCCGACACGGTCGAGACTACAGCCCCAACCTGCGCGAGTTGATCCGACGCGGCCAAGCCGTCACTGCCGACACGTTGTGCCAGATAGAACGGCACCGCGGGGAAATCGGAAAACATCTCGACGCCCTGTTAGATCAATTCGACCTGCTGATCAGCGCCTCGGCCGTCGGCGCGGCACCGAAGGGTCTCGATAGTACGGGTGACCCGCGCATGAGCCTGATGTGGACCTACACCGGGGTACCCACGCTCACGCTGCCCGTGATGCTCAATACCGGTGGTCTGCCGCTGGGCGTACAACTGATCGCGCGCAAGAATCACGACGCCCAGTTGCTCGCGGCCGGCGTTGAAGTCGAAAAGGTCCTCGGGTTCGACGCGCGGCTATGAGCGAGCGGACGCATCGGGTACGGACAGGCTGCGAGCCACGGCGCAAAGGCGAAACAGGCCGTACAACAACAGCGCCACGGCTACCAGCATTTCCTTCTGCTCGTTGATCTGCTCGATGAACTGCATATACACCCGATCCTGCTTCGCTTCACCGGCCAACATCAACACATAAACGCTTTTGACGATTTTCCACGCAAACGCACACGCCATGCAGAAAATCACCGGACCCTCGGCGATGGCGGGCGCCCAGGCCTCGGGCAGCGCCAGCAGTCGGCGAAACGCCCAGGCGATCGGCAACCCGAAAAACATCACGATCAGAAACACCGATCCCAGTGATTGCACGGGCAGGCTGATCGTGTTGTGCAGGTTCGTCGCGCCAATTTCCGCAACCGACGTGGGCCCGGCGAAGTAGGTCTGTCCCCAGTTGGCCTCCTCACCGGCGAAAAAGAAGGTCGCCAGCATCAGCAGGGCAATGATCGCTGCGCCACCCCGTCCCGTGCGCCATCCGGCAACACCCGTGTCGACCGGCCCGGACCCACGCCACAGCCGGTACGACGCCGTCAGCATCAACATGCTGCCGAGCAGGGCACTCAACACGGTAATCAATTCGACCGCCTGATACTCGCGCTGTTGCTCGGCAAGCACGTACTCAAGATAGAATGCCGGCGAGATGAAATAGGTGCATACCAGTGCCGCTATCAGGACAGGTGGTATTGCATACGTGATGCGGTACGCCAAACCATCGCCGTTTCGATCCGACCGTGATTCCCGGGCCGCATGGGAATTGGTTGTCAACGCATCAGCCATGGCGCCAGCGTACTCGCAGCCACGACACCGTTCAATCAATGCGAAGTATCTGGTCCGTACGTTCAACGCGAATCTGCGGACGACCCTTGTACGAATATACCTTGCCCTTCACCCGGATCGTGCGGTCAAGAAAGAAGTCCTGCGGGGGTTTCTCCCAACTGTCAAGCACCCGATCGAACAGGATCACGTAGAACCCGCTGCGCGAATCCTCGGTGAAATTGAGGAAGCAGACCTTACCGGTGTTGTGCGTGTTGACGACCTTGCCCTCGACGGTGATCGTCATGCCCATGTGCTTGCCCGCCTGACGCCAGGCCACGGGCTCATCAGTTTTGGGCGCCAAGGGCGGAACATCGGCGCCGCCAAGCACCACGGGCGGGATTGGCTGATCAAACGTTTCATCCGGCTGGGGAATCGGACTGCGGTCCACGTTTGCTGCCGGGCCTAAAACGCGTGGCCGGCTCATCCTGTACCCGACCAGCACACCGGCCGCGAAGGTCAGAAGCACCAGGGTCACAATCCCCAGCGTTGTCGCACGCCCGGGACCGTGCTTGTTCGTTCCCGCGGTTTGTCCCTGATCCTCCATGGGATTTGCGCTCCGGCCCTGCTGTGGCGACCTGTTCGATTGTACCCGCCTCGGCCGCGCCTGTTATCCGAACGTGCTACGATATCCACCCCACACCATGGACCATATCCTCGGACAACAGCGGGCGATCGAGATGCTGCAATCAGCGTTGTGCGCCGAGAGGTTGCACCACGCCTTTGTTTTTCACGGCCCGGCGGGAGTGGGCAAGTTCACCACCGCCGTCGCCGTCGCCCACCTGCTGCTCTGCCATGATCGCCAGCCCGGCCTGGCCGGCGGCATCACGGCGTGCGGCGCCTGCCAGGCATGCCTACTGCTGCGGGGGCAAGGTAATACCCATCCCGACCTGCACATCGTCACGAAGGAACTGGCGCGTTACAGCGACGATCGCACCGTTCGTGAGCGCAAGCTGACGTCCATCCCGGTGGACGTGCTGCGCACGGCACTGATCGGGCCGGTGTACCGCGCAGCACACCTGCGTCACAACAAGCTGTTCATCATCGACGAAGCAGAACTGCTCAACCCCACGGGCCAGAACCTTCTGCTCAAGACACTGGAGGAGCCGCCGATCGGCACTTACCTGATCCTGGTGACATCACGCGAGGAGAAGTTGCTGGCCACCGTGCGCAGCCGCTGCCATCGCGTCGCGTTTTCACCGCTGCCGGACGATGTGGTAAGCGACTGGATCAGCCATCGCGACGAGTCGCTTACCGATCCGGATCAGCGGCGGTGGCTGGTCACGTTCGCCGCCGGCAGTTTCGGCCGGGCACAGTTGGCCGCCGATTACAACCTTTGCGATTGGGCCCAGCTCGTGTTGCCCGCGCTCGACGCGATGCCGCAGGGCCGATACCCAGTCGATCTGGGTGCGCAGATGGCCAAATGCATCGACACGTTCGCAGTGCAGTGGACCAAACAACACGAAAACGCATCGAAAGACGCGGCGAACCGTGCAGCGGCCGGATTGATGTGGTCTATCCTGACCACACACGCACAGACCAGGATCACCGAGGTGGCTCAAACCGTTGATCCTGCCGATGCAAGCGGAAGTGAAGCGGCGCTCGATCCCTACGTCGGCATGATCGACGCGGTCACCACCGCCGAACGCGCGTTGGACAGCAACGTCAACCTCGGCCTGATCTGTGACCACTTGGTCTCGTTGGTCTACCGCGCGTTGTCAGGTACAGCGGCGGCGGCATGAGCAACGACAGTCATCAACCGCCCAGATCTTGAGGATCGTTCATGTCATTTAGCTGGATATGGATTCAGTGGCTGATCCGGCTGGTGATGGTGCCGGTGATTCTTCGCCGCCGGTTTGCCCCGGCGACCTCGCTGGCTTGGCTGAGCGTGATCTTCCTCCTGCCCGAGTTGGGCCTGATCGTATACCTGCTGCTCGGCGCACCGCGGCTGAGCAAGCGGCGGGTGCGCCTGTACCGCAAGGCGACGGCACGCCTGCAGGACGACACCCGGATGATCGGTCAACGCGAGCACGGCCTACGCCCCGAAATCGACCCGGCACAGCATGGCGTCATACTCCAGGCCGAGCGCATCAGCGGCATGCCTATCCTCGGCGGCAACGACGTCGAGTTGCTGGCTGACCATGATCGCGCCATCGACAGGATGATCAGCGATATCGACGGCGCAGAGCAGCACGTACACCTGATGTCTTATCTCTTTGCGTCCGACAGCACCGGCCAGCGTGTCGCCGACGCGTTACGACGCGCAGCGCGGCGTGGCGTGCGGTGCCGTGTGCTGGCCGATCATGCCGGGTCGCGCCAGTTTTTCGGCAGACGGGGCCAGGCCAGGTCGCTTCGGGATACCGGCGTGGAAACGTACCCGGCGCTGCCCGTGCGCCTGCTGCGCCGCAGGCTGCAACGACTCGACTTGCGCAATCATCGCAAGCTGACGGTCATCGACGGGTACACCGCCTACGCCGGCAGCGGCAACATCGTCAATGCCGGCTTCGGTCACGGCCGCGCCGGGCGATTCATCGACCTGTCAGGCCGGTTCACCGGGCCGATCGTCGCACAACTTCAGACGGTCTTTCTCGAGGATTGGCTTTTCGAAACCGGCCAAAACCTCGAAACGCCCGACATTCTGCCCGACCTGGCACCCACCGGCTCGATCCCCGCGCAGGCCGTACCCACCGGTCCAGCTCGTGAATCAGCAACATTGCTGCACGTCGCGATCGCGGCCATCAACGCTTCGCAGCGCAGGATCATCATCACCAGCCCGTACCTCGTACCCGACGAGCCAACCATGCTCGCGCTGACCATGGCGGCCCAGCGTGGCGTCCAGGTGGACCTGGTCATCCCCCATCGAAGCGATCACCCGCTCGTCAGCGCCGCGGGCAGAGCCTACTTCGAGTCACTGCTCGACGCCGGAGTCAATATCTACCTGCACGAAACCGGCATGCTGCACACCAAGATCATCACCGTCGACGACGGTTTTGCTCTTATCGGGTCGGCCAACTTTGACATCCGCAGCTTCTACCTCAACTTCGAGCTGAGCGTGTTGCTGTACGGCCCACAGATCACGCAGGAACTTCGTGCTGTCCAGACCCGCTACATCAGCGACGCGACGCCCGTCGATCCTGAGCGGTGGAGCCAAAGATCGGCCCTGCAACGGTATGGCAACAGCACGGCGGCGCTTCTTTCACCGCTGTTGTAGAGCGCACGGCATCGCCACGCTACAGTGGATAGATGCACTACAGGCTTCTGGCTGTTGATCTGGACGGTACGCTGCTCGACGACGACGCGCGTGTGAGCGATGAAAACCGCGCCGCGATCGCCGATGCGCAGTCAGCCGGGCTTGCCGTCGTTCCCTGCACGGGCCGAGCATGGCGAGAATCGGTCGCGATGCTGCGTAACGTGCCGGGACTCGGCGCCGGCGTGTTCGTCACTGGCGCCGCGATCAGTGACGTGCAGACCGGCCGATCACTCGATCTGTCGGCCATCGATCCGAACCTCGCCGCCGAAGTGGTCACGTTTCTTTACGACATGCCCGAAGCGGTTCTCGTCTTTCGTGAAGCGGAGTTTGCGGGCCACGATTACCTGATCACTGGCCGCGGCGAACTGTCGGACAATACCCGATGGTGGTTCGACCAGTGCGGTGCCGTCACACACGACCAGCCCGATCCGACGGCTGACGACCTGCATCACACGTTGCGTATCGGGCTGGTCGCGTCGCGCCCCCGGCTTGATGAGGTCACCGCCGCCCTGCGACAGCGATTCGGCGACCGGCTGTTCATGCACTATTTCCAATCGGTGGGCCGACCGGAAAACGACGGCGCCATGTTCGTGCTCGAGATATTCGCCGCCGGCGTCAACAAGTGGCGGGGGCTTGGGTGGATCGCGCGACAACAGGACATCGAATCGTCACAGATCGTGACCATCGGCGACGAGATCAACGACGTGACCATGCTCGAGCACGCTGGCTGCGCTATCGCCATGGGCAACGCCGTCGATTGCGCCAAGCAGGTAGCCGACCATATCACGACCGACAATCGGTGCCACGGCGTCGCGCACGCCATCGCACAACTGATTAGCGGCCGGTGGGGATAAACCCGCCTGGACGCTGCGGTCGACGAGCCGGCCTTATTGATCAAACCGAGCAAGGCAGCAGCGCATCGACGCGGTGGCACCCGACTTTCACCGATCCAGGTGCCCCGGCCGATTTGCATGCCAACCGCCGTTGTCGATTATCATCGCCGGGCGGCACCCCCGATCGCGTGTGTCAACGTGGGTGCCGGGGCGGGCCGGATGACTGGAGGCGCGTTTGGTGCAAGACATGGAAATGTCGTGGCGCAGCCCGCCGCAGAGGGCAACGCTGGATCCGACCGACGTGCATATATGGCGCGTCTTTGTGGATGACCAGGTCTCGAAGATCGATCCCCTGCGTCGCACACTGGCAGACGACGAACTCGAGCGGGCCGACCGGTTCCGATTCGACAAGCATCGCCACTGGTATATCGTTCGTCGCGGCATGATGCGCGATGTGCTGGCGCGATATCTGGACGCGAAGCCGGCGGATTTGTCGTTCTGCTACGGAGCCCGCGGCAAGCCGGCGCTCGGCGGTGCGCATGAGGGCCACGAGTTGCAATTCAACCTGAGCGACTCGGCCGGACTGGCGGTGCTGGCGGTGACCCGCGGACGCGCAGTGGGTATTGACGTCGAGCACCTCGACCGCAACGCTGATGACCAGGGATTGGCCCGGCGATTTTTCGCGCCCGAAGAGGTGGCGGAGTTGACCGCATTGCCTCAATCACAGCGGCACACGGGGTTTTTCAACTGCTGGACGCGAAAGGAGGCGTACATCAAGGCGCGTGGGCATGGGCTTTTGATGGCGCTCGATCGTTTTGCCGTCTCACTGACGCCGGGCAAGCCCGCGGTGCTGCGCCGCTGTGCCGAAGGGCCACAGGAACTTGCCCGCTGGTCGATGCTCGATCTTCCACCGGCCCAGGGGTTTGCGGGCTGCCTCATCGTCGAAGGATCAAGCTCTCGCCTGCGCTGCTGGGATTGGCTGGGGTGAATGGTCGCCGGTATTTGGTGGTTGACGGTAACGTGGCAGTCGCCCGTGTTGGTCATGGCTGCACCGCGCCGGCAAGGGCAAGATTGGCGCGCAGATGACCAAGATTGCAAGAGCCGATCACAAGTGAACTGGCCGCGCGATGCTCGAGCACGAATGGTATCGCCTCGGCAGGTTCGAGGTGACCCGAGTCCAGGCCTTTCTTCACCAC
Organism: Phycisphaerae bacterium; assembly: GCA_963577075.1. Taxonomy (GTDB): domain Bacteria; phylum Planctomycetota; class Phycisphaerae; order Phycisphaerales; family Phycisphaeraceae; genus CAUYYV01. The sequence continues at coordinate 12,177 of CAUYYV010000008.1, read as the reverse complement.
CACGCCGATACCACGCTCACGCGCCTCGGACATGACGCCGGCGTGCGACCGGTCGCGAGCATGGTACGCGACCATCAACACGTCCGCCCATGCCAGCGCGAACCGGGCGCCCGCGACCGTCTTTCCTGACAGGCCGATCAAACGCGTCAACCCGTCAACCTTCGCCTGCCTTAGTGCATCGACGATGCCCTCGTCGCGCTGAATCTCCAGGTCGCGATCGTTGCAATGGATAAACGTGATGTCAATCGCTTCTGTCTGAAGCCGTCTCAGCGAGTTCTCGAGCGATGTCCGCACCGATTCAGCCGAGTAGTCGTAAGCTGAAGCGCCGGTTGCGGTGTCAAACGTCTCACCGACCTTTGTAGACAATACGAACTCGTCACGTCGATGCCCAATCGCCGACCCGATGCGTTGCTCGGCCAGTCCGTACGCCGGAGCCGTGTCGATGTAGTTGATCCCCAGGTCCAGAATCTCGTTGAGCAGATTATCCGCAGCACGATCGCTCGGCAGCGAGTAATCACCGGGGTATTTGGTCTTGACGTTTCGACCGATCTTGAAACTGCCGAAACCGACCGCCGACAACTTCAGTCCCGTTTCACCTAGAGGCCGGTGATCCATGATGTTCGTGCCTCCCAATACGGCGTGGCAACGGTCGGCCGAGGCCAACCGCCAAGGTGCCGTGTCACGTCCGCGCCTGGCGTTGTCGCATCGGGCAACTCGGCCATGATCTGCTCGGCGAGGCGAGGCGCCAGTGCAATCTTCGTCGGCCATGCCACGATCGTGTCGCCAAATCGCCGATGATAGGCATCGTCGGGCCGGCGACCACCTCTCATCTTCGGCTCGGCACGGTCGACCCGTCGGGATCCGAAACCCATCCCTCTCAGGTCCAGCCCGGGAATCGACGCCTCCAGTTCCCATCGTACGTGCTGACACAGCTCGCGTTCTTCCATCTTGACGCCGCCTTCGGAAACCTGCCCCCCCACCGTCCACACCACGCAGCCGTCGGCGCATCGGTCCGTGGTGACCGTCACATGCGTGGTCGTGCCGTTGGTGCAATGGCCGTTGAGGACCGGCAAGGCCGGCCCATCCGGCATGCTGCGCACCATGGCCATGTGCAGCGGCCTCCTCTGCATCGGGCAATCGCGGATGCCGGCCGCGCTGCACAGCGACTCGTTGCCCGCGCCGGCGGCGAACACCATCGCCGCCGGCTGCAACGTCACGGTCCTGTCGCCCGCACCCAGCGTCACCACCCGCGCCGTTGCGAGCGGAGCGTTCACGGGGGGGGCTTGCCATTTGATGGCGCCGGCATCGATCTTTAACAGGCGCTGACCGTTCCGCGTCGCAAGGTTTTCGAGCAGGCTCCTGCAATCAACCACCTGCTCATCGACCCGAAAGACATCGCCCGGGCACTTCCCCAGCACCGCCGGCCGATCTTCAGGCGTCACCTTCACCGGCCTGATCCTCAAACCGACGCGGGCACCGATCATGCCCCCCCGCGACGCCAGTGACCTGGTCCGCCAGAGATAGCAATGCTCGCTGCGCAGACGCGTTGGCGACAAATCCGGCTCACGTCGCCCGGCCAGGCAATCGCGCCAGACATCCGGCATTGATCGGATGGCCCGGGCCGACTCCGTCATCAAGCCCTCGAACGTGTACTTGAGCCCACCGTGAATGATGCCCTGCGCACCGATCGTCTGCCCCGTGCCCAGAGCAGCTGTCTCGGCCAGCAGCACCGATCGGCCCGACCGCCACGCCTCGTCGAGAAGCCACAACCCCGCGATACCGCCGCCAAAGATCAGCAGATCAATCGGCAACGGCGAACACGTCGATGACCCGGCCATGGCGCGAGTATAATCCATCGCGTGAGGGCGCGTGACAGGTAGTGCTCCGGGCCCGCGCAGGCGCATCACGCGGCTGTACGCCATGACGCTTGGCTACATGATGGCGCCCGTAATGACCGCGTTGGTCGGCCTGTAGCTGCTGATCCTCGGCGGCAGCGGAAGAGGCTCGCTGCCTGATCTGCGGGGCTTTGAGGTACGCCTGCCATTCTCAGAACGCGGGATACTGCGGCGTTTTGCCCTCCAGCACGGCGAGGACGTCCTTGACGACCCAACTCATGTTGCGCAGGGCGGTGTAGGTGCGGGCAGCGAGGTGGGGCAGGACGCGCACGTTCGCGACACCCCAGAAAGGATAATCGGCGGGAATGGGTTCGGGGTCGTGTACGTCAAGCACCGCCCGCCCGCCGGTGTCGGCGGTTGAGGTTAACCACTCGAGCAGGGCGGCATTGTCGATCAGCGTGCCACGCGCCGCGTTGATCAGCATGCCTTGCGGATTGAGCTGTGAAAACGCCTCGGCGCCAATGACGTGATGGTTCGACGGCCTTCCATCCGCGTGGATGGAAACAATGTCGCTTTCGCGGTAGAGCGTGGGCTTGTCAACGAACTCGAAGGGGAACTCGACGGCAGCGTGCAGCGTCGCCTCGGGCAACAGGTCGTTGACCAGCAACTTCATGCCGACCGCGTGCGCTACGCGACCGAGCTTTTTTCCGATCCGCCCAAACCCGAGGATGCCCAGCGTCAACGTGTCGAGTTGCGAGCCGGTGTTGACGCCCTTGCGACACATCGACCATGCGTCAATATCGATAGGCGCATCGAGTGTCAGCCGGGGACGCAAGTCGTCGAGAATAATCGCGATGACATATTCAACGACTGCCTGCGTGTTGGCCTCGGGCGTGTAGACAACGCTGACGCCCCGGCGCCGGCAGGCGTCGAGGTCGAGGTTGTCCAGCCCGACGCCGGCGCGACCGATGACTTTCAGCGACGGGGTGCGATCAAGAAAGGCATCGTCGATCACCGTGTAAGTACGGATAATCAGCCCATCGGCGCCGCGCAGGGCGCGGCACACCTGCTCATCGCCGTCGCCGATCGGGACGGACACCGTGTTGGCTCGCTCGGCGATCCAATCGACGCAGACCTGATCCAGAGATTCGGCAATAACGACTTTGTAGGGCATATTGGGGTACGGGGGCTTGCATCGGCGGCGCTTGCGGTTGGTAGTGCTCGCCCGCCTTCTTGTGTTTTTCAAGTACCCGCGCGATATTCGGCCAACATGTACGCGTGCGTGTCATCCCCGGAACCTGAAACCCAGGGCCCCAGGTCCTACTAGCTCGCGTAATAGGCGGCGTTTTTTTCGATGTAGTCCTGCCATTCGGCGGGCAGGTCCTCCTCCGGAAATATCGCCTTGACCGGGCATTCATCGACACACAGGCCGCAATCGATGCAGGTGTCGTTGTCGATGTAGAGCATCTCGGCCTTCTCAAATTCTTCTTCATCCTTGGTCGGATGGATGCAGTCAACCGGGCAGACGTCGACGCAAGCGGTATCCTTGGTTCCAATGCACGGTTCAGCAATGATGTGAGGCATATTTCCGGCCCTCAGTCGTTTGGGGTGAAAACGTCAAATAACCCTCTGGTCTCAGTATAGGGATCGGCTGGCGCAAGGCAAGGGTCATTTGTCCAAGGACGGAGCGGCCCGAAAATCACTACGCCCTGACGGCGGACGCCCGGGCCGATACAATCGCCAAACATGGCCGAGGTGAGCAAGCCGGTGGATCTGCCGGCTGGGCAGATTGTCGTGGGCGACTGCATCGATACGATGCAATCATGGCCCGAGGCGCAGATCGACCTTATCTTTGCCGACCCGCCTTACAATATTGGTTACAACTACGACGGCCACTACAACGACAACCGCGAGCACAGCGAGTACGTCGAGTGGACGGGCCGGTGGATCAACGCCTGCGCCCGGCTGCTCAAGGCCTCAGGCAGCCTGTACATCCTTATCGGGGACGAGTACGCCGCCGAGACCCGCCTGCACCTGCGCAGCCTCGAAGGTCGCAAGGAGATGCTGTTTCGCAACTGGATCATCTGGCATTACACGTTCGGCCAGAACTGCAAAATGAAGTTCAACCGCTCGCACGCGCATCTGTTCTATTGTGTCGGCTCGGCCGCGGCGAAGATGCCGGCCAACAAGACGTTCACCAAAGAAGCGCCGTTTACGTTCAACCGCCAAGCCGTCGCAGTGCCATCGGCGCGGCAGACAACCTACAACGACAGCCGCGCCAACCCGACCGGCAAGTTGCCCGACGACACCTGGTACCTGCGTCCACAGGAAGCAGCCAGCAACCGCTTCAGGGCCGACGAGGACACCTGGTACCAGTCCCGGCTATGCGGCACGTTCAAGGAACGCCAGCAGTGGCACCCCTGCCAACTGCCCGAGGCCCTGCTCGAACGGATCATCAAGGTGTCGAGCAACCCCGGCGACATCGTGTTTGACCCTTTCACCGGCAGCGGCACGACCCTTGCCGCGGCGCAAAATCTCGACCGCCAGTGGCTCGGCTGTGAGCTGAGCCCCGAGTACGCCGAGAACGCGCTTGAGCGCATCCGCAACGGCGCCACGCCGAAAAGGGTCATCACCTGCCCCGGCGACGCCAAACAGCCCGGAAAAGTCGAGCCTGAATCAGCCCGATCGCCTGGTGCATGATCCCCTGCCGTGCCGCCGCTGCGTCCAGCACAACGTCGCCGATCCGATCCGATCCGCCGCAACGACAGCAGCATCGCCCATCGTTTTACCGGCAACACTCGGTGGCGCAACTCCCACCAGGGGGGATCGAACAGACAACTGTATCACTCTTTCGCCCTTGTTCATGCTGGGCTCCCCGCAAGCTAATCTCCGGGTTACCGGTCAGGCCGTTTGATTGGCGGCGCGTATATCTTGACGGACGCGGCCGCAAGAGGCCAGCCCAAGGTATTTATCACCTGCTCATGGTCCGTTCCGTATGTGTCAGCGACGACAGGCTTGCCGCCAAACACGCACAGGTCGCAGGCAATGGCTGCATGGCCGTCGACAACGGTACGCCCAAATACAATATGACTCGACAAACGTCCCGTCCGCGTCAACACGACAACTGCACAAGTCAGGCTAACGGTACGCCGGCGGTTTTGGGTTGAGCCAATCAAGGATTCGCTGTCGGATGGCAAGCGCAAACCAGAAGTTTCCCTGGGGGCTGTAATGGCCGAACACTTGCGCGCCTGCGCGACCGATGTAAAAGCGCTCCAGAAAATCATCGATGTCGATGTTGAACAATTTGTACTCCCGGGCTGATTCTACAAGGCTGTCCACGTGTGGAATGTTGTCGGCATCCAAATAATCGACCAGTTCCTGATCGAAACGCTGCTGCGTTTGAATAAACTGCTTGGCGGTCACCGGGTCGTAGCTCAGCAGAACCATCAACTCCCTGCCATTATGATGGGCCCATTGGCGGAAGCGATCCAGCACGTGCCGTGTCGATCGCAGTCCGTAGGTCAAGTGCAGTCGCAGCGCATCGGTACCGCGCCTCTTCTGATCGCGCAGGTCCACGTTCAGGCCAAACGCCTCGGCCACCTGCTCCAGTTGGCCGATCGGCGCATCGCCGCCCTCGCGCAGCGTGTACAGGTGTACGACCTGATCATCCTTGAACACCTCGTGGAAATGGTCGGGATCGGAGAGCCTGCGCAGATCGGATTCGCTTTGGCAGCAACCCGGGCGCTCGACGAAACCCTGTTCGTCAAGATCATAGCGTAGGTGCGACCACGGAAACCCCTGTGCCGGATACATGTCAGGCCCGCCGCCGCGCGGCAGATCACGGCGCATCCAGGCAATGCGGATCCAGCGTGCCGCGTCCAGGCTGCGTAGATGGTCGTCCTCCCAGATATTGAGGATCACGTATTGGGCGCCCATGTCGGTTGGCTCGATGCGCATGGCGCGCAGGTATGCCTGGTAGACTCCGTATCCCCCGACACCGAAATTACGGATTGGCTCGCGAAACTGGCCGGCCAGGTATTCCTGCCAGGTCTGGCTGTCGTTGACCTGGGCACATTGCGTGAAGCTGTTGCCGTAGGTGTTGACGCGGCAGGGCTGGTCGGCATGGTTGATCAGCGTGCGATGATGGTGGACCGGATCATAGGTGGATGCCGTGCGTGTATTGTCAAAACCATCGCGCAGGCTGTAATCGGCAGGTACGTAACCCAACTCGGGATCAAAAAGGAGAATAAACGGCTTTGGCGCGTCCAGGACCCGGATCAATTCCTCGGGCAGATACGCGGCCGTGTCCAACAGGTGTCTTACATTGCGGAGCACGTGTGATCCCTCGCCAATCATCGCCAGCGCGACGAAACCAGCAGCAAGCCGACTATCATCGTGTTTCGCCCATGGCATGTCCTTGCCGTTGGCGTCGCCCCCTCACACACCACAGGTGCAATACCAGAACGCCACACCCCGGGCCGGAGGGCAACGCCTGGCCCAATCGCCCGACACGTCATTCCTCGGAGCATCGGGCAAGCGCGTGATGTTCACCGGCGCCAAGCATGCATCACGCCACGCGATCCATGGCCAGTTCATGGGCCTCGTGGTAGCACTTGCCCAGATTGTGCCAGTCGAAGTGCTCGGAGAAGCTCTCGGCGCTGTTGCGCATCGCCATGCGCTCGCGGCGAGTCAGTTGGCAGAACCGGTACATTCGATCAGCGAGTGCGTCGGCCACGTCATGGAACTGTCGGCCGCGCCGCGACACCACGTAAAGACCCATCTTCTCATGATCGGGGAGCAACTGTTGCAAATACGCCCCGAATCCCGTCAGATCACTGGTGACCGCGGGTACACCCAACGCGATTGACTCGAGCGGGGTGTACCCCCACGGTTCGTAGTAGCTGGGAAAGATCCCGAGGTGGCATCCACGGACGAATTGCTCGTACTCCATCCCAAACAGTGGATTAGACGGATTGATAAAGTCCGGGTGATAGATCACCTTCACCGGGTCCTGCTGCTGATTCCACAGGCCGCAGGCGCGTAGTTGATTGAGTACCTGATCGTCCTGATCATCAACTAGATCGTGCGTAACGATCCCCGGCGGTAAATCGCGATTCCACGCCTGCATCGCGCGGCGAAGCCGCAGCAACCAGTAATCCTCGACGAGCGTATCAAGTTGGGGCACCTGGCCGGCGACGGCGGCGTAAAACAGCTTCTCTCCTATCTGCTGCTTCACCGCGTCCGTGATTGTCTCAAATTCGTCCAGCATGGCCCGCGATTGCAAAGCCGTGACGTTGACCGATCGGATCGGCCGCTTCGTGACGATGATCGCCACGACCGTCACGCCTCGATTGTCGCTCTTCATGCGACGATTCAGCCGCGCCAGCGCGTCGATCGTGACGTCCATGCCCTTGTTGCGGTACTCGAACCGACCGGAGGTGAAAAAATAAAGTGTCTTGTCGAGATCGAACGGGTAACTGGGGAAAAAGTGGCCGATTGTGAACCGGTGGATCTGCTCCTTGAATCGGCGGTGGCGATTCTGAAGCTCGTGGACGGCGGCGAATCGCTGGATGTTCAGCCCATTGGGCAACAGCACGTCGGGCCGGCGTCCCAGCAGATGACGGCACTCGTCAGCGGTGACATCGGAAACAGTGGTGAACACGTGCGACCCATGCGCCGCGGCGCATTCAATGCGGTGCTGGGCCTCGACGAGGTATTTCTTCGCCTCGACATGGGCGTCGTAATAGGGCAGATGCTCGTAGAAACTGTCGTCGTTCATTGCCAGGTACCGGCCCAGCAGGGTCGCGTGCGTCGTAAAGACCAGCGACCCGGGCCAATCGCCCTGGCGCAACTGCGGAATCGCGGGACCGGTCATCCATTCGTGAAAATGCGCCACAATCCGGCGGCGAGACGCTTCTTTGTGCGCTATCAGCCACAGGAACTGTTTGCATATCTCGCTGAAGGCGACGACGTTGTTGAGCATCGCATCGTCGGTGGGCAGGGAGATGCCATGATCATTCCACAGCCGGTATTTCACCTCGTGCAGGCGCTCGAATACGGACAGATGATCAAGCAACACGATGTGAGGCCTGCCGGTGACCAGCCATCGTCCGTAGTGTGCCTCGAAACCCTGCTCGCGAAGTTGCTTGACCGCCTGGCCGATGGTGCCGATGAGTGGTGCCGGCTCGAACTCGACCGCCGCCGACGCCGCATCGTAAGGGCCGACGAGGCAGTAACGATTGCCCCACCGATCGAGCATGGCGGGAATCTTCGAGCGCAACACGGTGTAAATACCCCCGACCTTATTGGCCGCCTCCCACGCTATCTCGAAAAGAATTGGTTCGCCGCGCCGGCTCGATGGCGGCTGCGGCGCCGGAGCTTTGGCGGAACGGGATGGTACGGCTGCACTTGTCATGCGCAAAGTAAGCGGTGGTTCCCTGATCACGAACGCATACGCAGCAGGCATTGTAATGGGATTTGATCCGTTGTCACAAGCAGCGAAGCGAGACCCGCGATGCGTCGTTATCGACCTGCTATCATTGCCGTTATGAAGATAGGCGTGTGCGCCAAAGACTTGCACGGCGACTATCCTAGCCAGTTACGCTGGCTGGCAGAACACGGCTTCGATGGGTTCCAGACGTGGAAACGCGACATGGACAACTCGAAGGTCACCGCGAAGGACGTGTTGGCAATGGCGGACGACCTGGGGCTGGAAGTATCAGCCGTCGGGGGCGGGCCGAACCTGGTCAACCCGGAAAAAACCTCGCAGACGATTGATCTTTACCGCACGTTTCTCGATCTGTCGGTCGAATTGGGACCATGTCTCGTCACGGGGGAGGACAAGGGCAAGCCCCGTGCTTTGTGTGACGATGATGCATGGTCATCATGCGTGCAGACGGTGGCGACTATATGTCAGCACGCCGAAACCGTCGGCGCCGTGCTCGCCATCGAATGCGCCGGGGGTTGCCTCATCAACGATCATCATGCCTGGGTCAGGCTTGCCGACCGGGTCGGATCGCCGGCACTGAAGGTCAATTACGATCCGGCAAACATCGTCTGGGCCGGCAGCGATGTCATCGAAGGCGTCAACCTGGTCGGCGAGCATATCGTACACACCCACGCGAAGGACATTCGGCGCGTGCCCAGCGAAGATGAGCAGGTGCAAGAGCATGCGATAGACGTGCCCGTCGGCCAGGGTTTGGTCGGCTTCGATGCCTACCTCGGAGCGCTGAGACAAGTGGGTTTCAACGGTTACCTGACAATCGAAATGCATGCCGGCAAGCATGACCGGGCGGCGGAGATGCTTGAATCGGCGACTTATTTGCGCAATTGGCTGGCGGCGTGAAAGGACAAGCCGTGACGCACAAGGCGGGGCTGATCGGGGCGGGTGGGATCAGCGACATCCACTTCAAGGGACTGCGTGACACCGGGCGAGCGAAGATAGAGTACGTATGGGATCTCGACCCGGCCAATATTGACCTGGCCGTCTCACGGTGGGAGTGCCAACCAACCGAATCGGCCCGGGCACTGATCGATCGCGACATCGACATGGTCATCATCTCGACGCCACCATTCGCCCGCGTCGAATACGTCCAGATGGCGGCGGAGGCGGGCAAGCATATCCTTACCGAGAAACCGCTGGCCCTGAACGTGGATGACGCCCTGGCGATCCGCGACGCCGTCGAGTCCAGCGGCGTCACGTTCATGGTTGGGTTCAACCTCCGTTACGATCCGGCTCTCGCACAGCTTCGACGGGTTCAGGAATCGGGACGCCTCGGCTCGACCGTGTACGCCTGGGCCCACGTCGCCGCGCCGACCAAGCCGGGCAGGTGGCAGAATATCGTCGCAAGCGGAAACTGGCGCGGTTCAGTCGAAAAATCGGGCGGCCGGCTCGTCGAGTTCGGCTCGCACGCCGTCAACTGGCTGCTGTGGGTGCTCGGCAAACCCAAGACCGTCTACGGCAAAGCCATGTGTGTCACAGAAGGCTTTGACGTCGATGACGCCGACTGCGCCATCATTGACTGCGAAGGCGGCGTCGCCATGCTTGAGATTCACCGCCACGGTGCGGCCCACTCTGATCAGAGCTACGGCATCGTCGGAAGCGGTGGCAGCATTGTCTGCCGCGACAACCAGATCAAGTTCACACCGATGGAAGAGCGGGGCGAACCGATCGAGATTGAGCCGGCCGACCAGAGCAAGCATGAGCATCTCCTCGCGTGCATCGAGAACCACCATACGCCGCGCACGAGCCTGGAAGACGGTCTTGACACCGTGCGTGTCTGCGACGCATTTCGCCGCTCGGCGGCATCAGGCCAGGTCGAACCGGTCGAGTAACGATCCGATCGTCGTCAACCTGTTCCAGTTGAATTACGTGGCAAGACACGGCACCGATGGTCCAGGGCTATCGGTCGAAAATCTGCGCGCCGTTGAACTGGCAGATCCCTGCGGCGTTCTCCGCGAGTTCGACCGACGTGTCAGCCGGGGCGTTCCTGGCGGCATTTTTTCATGGCGATGGCAGAAATTGCCTGATCGGGCAGACCACCACTATAATGACCGCGGAGGACAACGCCCGCGAACCCCGTGGACGGGAAGAAAGCACTTTCTCGACCACACGGTCTGCGGGGGAACACGATGAAGGCCGTTCTTATCAGTGCTGCTGCCGGTTTCCTGACGCTGTGCATGGGCGTGTCGGCGCAGGGTGCGTACACCTATACCACGCTCGATGTGCCCGGGGCAAGCGATACCTTCGCTTGGGGCATCGACGGCGGCAATATCGTCGGGCGCTACTACGACAGCAGCTATCACGGCTTCAGTTATGACGGCACGACCTACACCACCCTCGATGTGCCCGGGGCAAGCCGTACCTACGCCTACGGTATCGACGGCAGCAATATCGTCGGATACTACGACGACGGCAACAATCACGGCTTCAGTTATGACGGTTCGACCTACACCACGCTCGATGTGCCGGGGGCAACTTATACCTACGCCCGTGGCATCGACGGCAGCAATATCGTCGGGTCCTACTTCGTAAGCAGCGAGGAAGCCTATCACGGCTTCCTTGCCGTCATCCCCGAACCCGCGACGTTGTCGCTGCTGGCCGTGGGCATGCTGATGGCGTGCCGCAGGCGGCGCTGAGGCGCGTGTAACTCATGTTCGCTTTTGCCTGAAGCCCGCCGCCGGTTCAACCCGGCGGCGGTTTTTCATGGCGATGGCAGAACAAATGACTCGTAAGCGGCGACAGGTTACAGAGATCCTCGCACCAGCACGTGGTCCGCCATATCGTTCCCCTCGAAGTCCCTGGTTCCCACCGCCATGTAGGTTATGGCGATGCCGGGTCGGGGATTGCCGGTGGTATTGGGCTTTGTGTTGTGCAGTGTGAGGCAGTGATGAAGTGAACAGCCCCCAGCGGGCAGCTCGACCGTGACAGGGTCAGACACGTCTGCATCGACTTCCTTAAGCCTCTTTGTTCCCTGGAATCCCGGCTTGTGCCCCATAATTCCCCGAGTGTGGGTTCCGGGTATGAAACGCATCGCACCGCTGTCCTCGGTTACGTCCCCGAGGGCGATCCAGCAGGTCACCAGGTTTGAAGGGTCGCATTGCCAGTAGGCGTTGTCCTGGTGCCAGGGCACTTCGCCTCCGTGGAGGGGAGGCTTATAGAGCGCTTGGTCCCCGAACACCTGGATATTGGGTCCGATCAGAGGTTCTACCAGGTCGACGATCCTGGGATGATGTACGAGTTTCCCGATCGCCTTATTGATCAGGTGAGTGTTCATTATCTGATGCACAAAATCATTTGTCTCACCCTCAGCTTGTTCTCGGATGTTTTGAACGGTCTCCCTGATGAACATGTCGACATAATGAGTAAGCAACTGGTTTACTTCAATGAGCGAAAGAATCGGACCGTAAGCGAGAAAGCCCTCGCTATTGAATTGATCGATCTGGTCCGCTTTTATTCCCACGTCGCTCCGATCTCTCCACGGGCCATTGCTTGCATTGTAGCCTGAAAGATGGCGTCCTGACCATTAAATATCCCCGGCAAATCACCGCCAGACATGGCGAAGGTGAAAACGCGGTTCGGCGACAGCATCTGCTCACGCGGCAATTTCGATTCCGCGGGCGCGGCCGAGCACGACACGCCCGAGCAGGTCGATGATGCGGTGCGCGATCTGATCAGGACGGCGGCAATATCGTCGGGGATTACTGCGGTGAGCACGGCTTCCTTGCCACGGTCGTCCCGGTCCCCCTCCCCGCCGCCGCGTGGATGGCGGTGCCGTTGCTCGCTGGCATCGGCGTGATCGGCAAGATGCGTCGACTGCGGCGCAGGATGTGGTCAGCATCC
>CAUYYV010000007.1:0-24671 GCA_963577075.1 Phycisphaerae bacterium | reverse complement strand
CGATCATCATCATCGCCGCGATGCCGCCGATGACCAGCGCGCCGCGCAGAAACGAAAAATCCTTGCCGCTGATCAACACGAACCCTGTCAGGCCGCCGAACATCGTCAGCGTCGTCACCGCCGCAGTGGTAATGAGATTGTGGCCACCGTATATCTGATTGTATTGGCTGGCAATGACAAGCAGCGGCACGAAGATCACTGCCTGGGCAATCACGTAGACAACCAGACCCGCGTATTGCACTCCAATCGATGTCGCCGAGTTGGCCCACGAGTGCGCCAGCCAACTCACCACCATAAACGCGCCCAGCACGATCAACCACGAATAGGGGCCGCCGAGCATCGACTTGGTGATCGCCTCGACGTCCAGCACCTGGAAAAACACCAACTCGAGACCGATGAACGCAAGGATCGCGCCGGCCAGATGCAGGTATGTCTTGCGGATGAAGTCAGCGCGGGTGACGACCCCGGCCGCAGCGGCGAAAATCTCGTCCCCAAATCGTTGCGGTTGCTCGATCTGTGTCATGGCAGGACCCCTTGAAAAAGACGATGCAGGCCCATCGCGATTCGTCAAGCGTATCGGTTCAAACGGCAAAATTCAACGAAAATGGCCCCCATGCGATGTGTTCCATGCATTCGGCCCGGTCGGCCAAGCCTCGCCGAAAGTCACCGCAGGCGACCGCTCGCGAAAAACGAATCGGATACCGAGGATCCCGAATCGACCTGATCGTCATTCAATGACCCGACGCCGGTGTGCCGAGCATCGGCTTCAGTTCGTCTAGCAGTGCGTCGAGCGTGGCTTGATCGGCGGCCTCGGCGTTGAGACGCAGAAGCGGCTCCGTGTTGCTCGGGCGGACGTTGAACCACCAGCCGTGCTCGTCGAATGAATCGATGGTCACCCCATCCAGTTCATCGATCTGTGCGTCGCTGTATTTCTGTTCAAGTGCCTCGAGCACCGCGTCCTTGTCGGCGACTTGGAAATTGATCTCACCGCTTTGCGGGTATTTCTGAAATGGTCCTATCAATTCACTGAATGGCTGGTCGGTGGCGCTGAGCACCGACGCCAGGGCTGCAAACACGATCGCGCCCGAATCGGCGAAAAAGTTGTCGCGAAAGTAGAAATGCCCGGACAACTCGCCTCCGAACACGCCGTCGGTTTCGCGCAGCGCCGCTTTCATGAACACGTGGCCGACCCGGCTCTTTCTCGGCACGGCACCGCAGGCACGGATCGTCTGTTCGAGCGCCTTGCTCGATCGCAAGTCGTACACGATCGTCGTGCCCGGCGACTGCTTGACAAAATGATCGCACAGCAGCGAGGTCAGATGATCGCATCCGATGATCCGGCCGCGATCATCGACAAACATGCACCGGTCGGCGTCGCCGTCGAAGCAAGCACCAAGATCGGCTCCGTGCTCGAGCACGCCCGCTTGCGTCGGGGCCATATTCTCGGCGACAAGCGGATTCGGATCGTGTATGAACGAGCCGGTGATCTCGAAGTTCAGCGGGATGATCTCGAGTCCCTCGACGCCGTCGAACACCTTGGGCACCAGTTTGCCCGCCATGCCGTTGGACGCATCGATGAACACTTTCAGCCTCCGTCCCCCCGATCGGCGGAATTTGAGGATATGCGCGCGGTACTCGTCCCAGACATCGAGCGTTTCGACCGAACCGGTCGTGGAGATCGACCCAGGCTCACCCAGAGCTTCGGCCATACCGCGAATGTCGTTGAGCCCCGACTCGGCGCCGATCGGGCGCGCCTGCTGGCCGGAGATCTTAAATCCGTTGTACTCGATCGGGTTGTGGCTGGCGGTGGTCTGGATGCCACCGGCGGTGCCGAGGTGATTGACGGCGAAATAGATAATCGACGTGTCGCACATGCCCAGGTCGATCACGTTCATGCCCGCGGCGCGCAAGCCGTCGAACAGGGCGTCGGCCAACGTATCGCTGCTTGGACGCATGTCCCGGCTGACGACGACCGCGTCGGCGCGCGGCGGGGTGGCGGCGTACTTGCCTACCTGTGCCTTGAGAAATTGACCGGCAGCGCAGCCGATCCGCCATGCATCGGCCTCACCCAGCGGATCGGGGTAAACGCCCCGCACATCGTAGGCCTTGAATATCTTCGACAGCATCTGATTGACTCCCATAAAACACCACAATTCCTGACCGGCCGATCATAACAACCGGCGACCGTCCCGCGTAATTCATAACACCGAATCGTGCGAAATCATCGGCGGTGTTGAAATGGCTGATGCAGTCGGCATACACTTTGGCCATGGCCAAACGGATAGCGATCCTTGGATTGGCGGCGGCGGCGGCGTTGGCGTTGTTATTGGTGACGCTGAAGCCGGGCGACACGGTCCCCAGCCGCGATGCCGTGGCGATAGACCCGATCGACCAGAACGGCGCCCCCCTGCTGGCCCCTCCCCCGGCGCGCAACGCCCGCTCACCGCTGCACGACACCGGCGCCATCCGTGCCAGTGGCCGGACGAAGCGAGGCCACTGGATCGAGTTCTCCGCCGACAACACCAAGCCGATCAAAGGCGGACTGCTGCGTGTGGTCAGACCCGTCACCGTGGTGCACACCGATCGAACCATCGAGGTCCGCGCTGACCGAGGCACGATCACCGACAAGAACTGGGTTGCCGATCCGGACGGGTATCCGCGTTTCGGCCGGCTCGAAGGAAACGTTGTCATCACGATCACCACGGCTACGCGGGCCGAGGACGACGATCAGCCATCCGAACCGTCCGACAGGATGCAAATCAGGCTCGAGGACGCCAAGTTCGATTATGACCTTTTCGAGGTCAGCAGCGACAAATCCGTGCGCATGACCGGACCCGGTTACGATTCGTCCGGCCGGGGCCTGACGCTGACGTATAACGAGCTTCGCAACCGAATTGAAAAGCTCACGCTGCAAAGCATCGATTATATCGAGCTGCAATCCGCCCGACTGGCGAGGTCCAACGAAAGCAACAACCCGTCCACAACGAGCAGCGACACCGGCCAGGCTACGCCCGATACGGACGGCGGCAAATCCGCGACAACCGAGCCCACCCAGTATTACCAGGCGAGCCTCGAGCACGAGGTCGTCGTGGAATCCGGCGACCTCGACCTCACGCTCGATAAGCTGGATATCTATTTCGATTTTACCGGCACCGCGTCCGACGATGCACCAACACCTGGCAAGCGATCCACAACTGCGGGTTCGTCCGGTAAGCCGCCAACCAACCATGAGGACGAGGGCAAGTCGCCACCGAGAGGGGATGAGGCGGTCCGTGACTTGATCAGGATCAGGTGTTCCGGGCCGCTTACATTGGTTCCGGCGGATGACCCGCCCGCGGAATTGTCCGGCCCGGGCGATATTCTCGTGGCCATGTCCGGTCGGCCCGTCCACGCCCGGTCAAAAGAGGCCGAGACAATCCTGGCCCAACGCCTGTCGTATCAGCGCAGCACGGAGTTGATTCGCCTGTTCGGCTCGGCGGCCTACCCACTGATGCTCGAGTCGCCCGGACTGGGCGATTTGCATGCGGCCGACTCGGCCTGGCTGGAACTGGACCCGCTGGGCGCGCGACTGTGGGGCTCCGGCAAACTGCGCACGCGAGGCGACGCCAGCGAGTTGTTACCCGAAGACGTGACCGTCGAGTGGATCGACGCCATGGAACTGACGTTCTTCCCCGGTCGCGATGAGGCGCCGCTGGCCGAACAGCTGAAGTTTATCCGTACCATGCGTAACGCCGCATTCCTGGGCGGCGCGAAACTGCAACATGCGCGGTTCGATCTCAAGGCAGACCGTATCGGCATTGGGATGAAAGAAACGGACGCCGGTCGGCCCGACCCGGAGAGCCTCCGCGCCGAGGGGCGCGTCGAGGCCAATATATTCGACGAGGGCGCAACCAAGCCGCTGTTCCTGCGGACCGATGACCTGACCATTGAAACCAAAAAAGATGAGCACGGCAAGACCTATCCCGCACGGGTACTGGCCATCGGCACGGTGCACGCCGTCACCACGGACATCAAGCTCGACACCGGGATTCTTGACGTCAGCCTGGCGCAGAGCGCGCCCGACGATACCGATGACTCGGACGAACAGCCCACGCAGCGCATCAGGCCGACCAGAATGGTCGCGGAGCACAACGTGCACGTCGAGTTCACCACCGACGGCGACATTTATTTGGCTTACGCCGACAAACTCGTGGCGGACATGACCACCAGGCAGATCGAGTTGTTCGGATCGGAAACCGAGCCCGCGCGCATTGAGACCAAAAATGGACAGACGCAGATCGCCGGTGGCCACATCATCGTGGACGAAGTTGAGTCGTCCATACAGGTCATCGGGCCGGGCACGTGGTCGTACCGACTGGCGCGCCGCGGCGACAAGCAGGACGATGAACCCGGCATCATGATGGTCACGTGGCGGCGGAGGATGACGTACGACCACGCACGGGCCGAGGTGCTTTTTGTCGATGACGTGCTCTCGCAGGCCCGCCAAGGACTCGAATCCGGCCGGCTGAGCGCACCGGGCGACCTGACGCTTTTTCTGACCAAGTCCACGTCGACGGCTGACAACACGAATCCCGCCATCCTGGCACAGGGTCACGCCATCAAAGAACTGATTGCCACGAAGCGTGAAGATAAAAATGTAGAGTTCCAAGCCACCCGCCGGCTGAAGGACGATGGCAAAAGCGTGGCCACCCGGCTGACGATCAGCGGGCCGGAAATGCGGTTCGTTGACACCGTGCTCGACGGTAAACCCGTCGAGCATATACGCTTCATCGGCACGGGTCACTTGGTGTACGAGGACTATCGCCCAAAGGAGGAAGGCGCCTCGCCGAGCACCCCCGAAGCGAAAGTCAAGTTCAGCGGCCGCGGCGTCACGACCTTTACATGGCAGGGTGCCCGCAGCGAGTTGCGGCTCGACGCGGTCGCGAACCAGATGCGCATCTATGAAAACGTCTGGATGACGCACATAGCGCCGCAGCATTTGGACGAAAAGCAGCCGCCGGTCGACCTCGAGTGCGATCGCTTTGTCGCCGCAATCACCGACCTGGAGGGCAGTGGCGGTCTGGATGTATGGGTCTCCGGCACAGCCCCCACGCCCGATATCGTCGATATCATCGCCGACAAGGGCGTCGTTGTGACGCAGGGTGATCTGGGATTCCGCTCCGGGATGCTGCACTATCTGGGGAAGGAAAAGTCAGAGTTCGTCACCATCACTCCACCCCGTGGCGGCGTCACGCTCGTGACGACCAAAGACGAGACGATTCGTCAGGCAGGTCCCATTCGGTGGAACGTCAAGAGCGGCGAGTGGTATCTCGGCCGGCCGGGCATTATTCGCAAGCAACTCAACGAATAGAACCAAACGGTTGCGACAAACGCGACATGGCGTCATGCGCCTCGGAATCGGCGGTGGTTCAGCGTACCTGTCGGACGGCCTGCTCAGCCAGATGTTCGCCGGCGCCGGGCCGCAGGGGTGGATGCCGGTAGACTTGGCTTGACCGGACCGGCTCGTAACCACCCTCGTCATAGGCGATGCCCGTCGGGATATACCCGTGCCCGCCGTTGCAACAGGCGGCGACCCACAGGCACGACCTGTCGGCCAACCGCTTGATCCGCAGGCCAATCTCGAAGAACACCTCGCCGGACAGGGCAAGCAGGTCCAACGGTCCGATCATCAGTCGCTGGACGACGACGGGCATATGCGTCGGGTATCGACCCTCGCGGTGTAGTTGCAATTGCTCGTTGAGAAAGGCGCAGCTGGCGAGTTTGCTGTATTCGAGTTTGCTTTCAGATTGCCACGGCGCGCCGCCCATCTGCGCTTCCAGGTCCGCAAGTTGCTCGCGCCAACCCGGTTCATCCGGTGGCTCGTACTCGAGATTCACGATCGACGATTGACACTCTATCCGCTCAGCATTGACCATGTTCGTTGGAGCCGAAGCCGAGTGCAGAAAATCTTCTGCCGCCGCGGCCAACCTCGCCGCAGCCTGTGTAGCCTTTTCGTATGAACCCGTGTACTGGTCATAGGGATTGATATCGCCTGCGCAACCGTTGACGAACATCGCGACTGCGCCATCACCCATCCGCCGCTCCAGCGATCGACACGCAATGCCGGGGAAGTCGCCGCTGATCTGGCGGTTGTCGCGGCCGAGACACACCGGGTGGCAGGCGTGCAACATGACCAACGCAAACGGTCGGTGCTGCTGGTCGGACACGATCAGCAGACGAAGCACATCGTCATTGGGGTGATCCTGCCGAGTTTTTCCATCGCGACCGCGCATGCCATTTCGGCGATTACAGCCGATGTGCAGCGGCGCCTGTGCCGTTGTCAAATGCGCGGGCACAAGACGTTGCACGGCGGCCTTGGCGGCGCTGCGCACATGTTGCTCCAATGATCCGACAAAAAGGGGCGACACCCGACCGCAGCAAAACAGCGGATACGTCGCCGCGGAGGAGTGCGTGTGCGTGCAGGCGATGCACACGTCTTTGGCCGTGCCGCCGATTTCCTCGGCGACGATTGCTTTCAGCACGTCGGCATCGGCACGGGTCAACTCGAGCAGATCGAGACTGACCAACGCCACAGTTTTGCCACCGCCTGCAAACACCACCGCCCGTGCCGCGATCGGGTCAAGCACGCCCGTGGCCGGTTGTTCGCGACCACCCGGACCCGAACCGAAACCCGAAAGGTCCACGGTGAAACCCGGCGTGATGTCGATTGCTGACGCCCCAACTCGCATCGACGGGCAACTCCCGGTTCAACTGCTACCCAAATGTTGAATCTTCATAAACGCGCAGGCAACATCGGCCATGTCGGCTTCGTCAGCGAGCAGCATCGACTGCTTCAGCCAGATCGAATGCTCGCAAACATGTTTCGCGATCGGGCAGTCGAGCACGCGGATCGTGTCCGGATACAGTTCACGATGGCGTTGCAGCGCGGGCGACGCAACCAACGGATATGGGTAACCGGCCGAGCAAGGAATGCCCTCGGCAGTCAAAGCCGCCACCATGTCGTCGCGGCTGAGGCCCCCGAAATGATCTGCATCGTAAAGCATCGCGTAAAGGTGGTAACCGTGCCGCGTACAGCAACCGGCGTTTTGCGGCGGCGTGATACCCGGAACCTCGTGCAACAACCTGCCCAGCGTCTCGGCCATGCGATTGCGATGCTCCGTTTGATCTTCGAGTTGCTCCAGTCGGACGTTCAACAACGCTGCGAGATATTCACTGGGACGGTAGTTCCAGCCGATCCGCGGATACTCCCACTGCGCTGCCTCCGGGTCCCGGCCCACATCCTTGAACGCCACAACACGATCAGCGATCAGCCGATCGTTGGTCACGACTACGCCCCCCTCGCCACTGGTCAGATTTTTCGACGACTGAAAACTGAACGCGCCTGCGTCGCCCCATGCGCCAACGCCCTTGCCGTCGCAGATCGCGCCGTGTGCCTGGGCGCAATCTTCGATCACCTTGAGATCATGTCGGCGTGCGATGTCATTGATGCGTGCCATGTCCGCCGGGTGCCCGCCCAGATGGACGGCTATGATCGCGCGTGTTCTGCCGGGCACGATCGCGCGTTCGATCTGATCGGGGTCGATCGTGAAAGTAGCGGCGTCGATATCGACAAATACGAGCATGCACCGCCGGTCGAGCGCAGCGCTGGCGGTGGCGATGAACGTGTAGTTAGGCAGGATCACCTCACCGCCGTCGCCCCACGCATCAAGATCCAACACGCCCGCCAGCGCTGCCGCCAAGGCGCAAGTGCCGCTGGGCACCATCTGCCCGAACGCGGCGCCGCAATAGTCGGCGAACTTCGCGGCAAATGCCTGCGTTGACTCCCCCGACAGGCCCTCCGTATGCGAAAGATACACCTGCCGCAGCGCCGGTTCGACGCGCATAACCCATTCGTTTTCGCTGACCACCGGCCACGCCGGCCAAGGCCGGCGCCCCTCGTCACGCACAGGTATGCCACCATCGATTGCCAAGGTTTCGCCGCTCACATTCATCCCACCTTGGCTCCTTTCAGTCAATCATCTCGACAAACTGCAACCACGACGGACCAGGCCCCACGTCGTAGGTATTCATCAGCATCAGCACGCCGGTTTCGCCGTCCAGCCGATACGCCGCGATTTTACCCGAACCCAGCCCGGCGGCATAAAGAAACCGGCCGGCAGGATCTAACTCAAACATTCTCGGCTTGGGCTCCGTCGGCTGGCGGCCGCTCGCCGTCAGTTCACCATTGCGCGAATCGACGGTAAACAGGGCGATGCTGTCATGGCCGCGATTCGATGCGTAAAGGTGCCTGCCCGACGGCGTAATCTTGATCTCGGCACACACGTTGTCGCCATTGAAACCCTCCGGCAAGGTGGAAAGTGTCTGCACGTCGCGCAGCGTACCCGTGTCGGCATCGATTTGGTGGGTGGTCACACTGCAACCGTTCTCGTTGACCGAGTACAACACGTTCAGAGCCGGGTGAAAACAAAAATGCCGAGGCCCCTGCGGCCTCGTCGGCCTCAGGTGGGGCGGATCGTTGGGCGTGAGCCGACCCGTTTCCTGGTCGAACCGGAATTGCGTGATCATATTGGATGGGGTCGTGTGCGCCACAAACGCGAAGCGGTTGGTCGGGTCCGTTTGGATGCTATGGGCATGTTCGGCCGTATCAACGTGCTGAACCGGCCGCGGCTCGATCGATCCGTCCTCGCAAATCGCGTGTATCGTGGCACCGCCCGCGCGATAGTGCGACGACAGCAGGTAACGGTCCGTCCGGTCCACCTTGATGTAGCAGGCATCGGTGTCGAGTTGTACCGTGTTGATAGGCGCCAGCGCACCGGTTCTGAGATCGATGCGAAAACTCGACAGCCGCCGTTCGCTGCGCTGCGATATGTAGAGAAACTGTTGCGCTCGGTCAACGGCCAGCGGCCCGGGTGATGCATCTAGGCCAATGCCCGGCGTCGGCGTCAGCGCACCCGATTGGCTATCCATGACGAACCGCGCCAACTGCCTATCGCCGCCGATCGACACGTAAAGATGGTATTGCATGGCCCATTCAACCGGGGCGACGCACCGGCGTTAAAATTGCCGCCTCGTCGGATTAAGCACCAAATTGTCGTGGCCGGGGATAATCACGTCGGCAATTTCGACCACCTCCGCCAGGCTATCACGGGCCGCGCTGACATCGACCGCATTTCGCAGCACCCGGCCCTGCTCAAGGTGCTCGGTGCTGGCGACCGCGTCGGACGCGATCAGCGTCGTCGAGTTCATGTGACTCAGCAGCAGCCCGCATGTGCCGGGTGTAAACCCAGGCAGCGGAAACAGATCCACCTGGTCCACCAGTCGATCCGGCGCGACTTGAAATCGCTTGAGCAGTCCGATGTCCTGCTCGATCAGCCGGCAAACCTCGGCGTCGCTTTCGGTCCTGAACCGGTCAACCAGGGCCGATCCGATCGCTTCCCGCTCCATCTCGCTGATATACCAAGTCGCCTCGCCGAACGCCGCCAACCCGGCGCGGTGCGCGGGTCGAAAATTGGTCAGAAAAACATCGGTGATTGCCTGCGGCGTCAACCCCGACCGCTCGGTCAACCGGGCCCCGATCGCTGGTGGCGGCAGCCCCGGATCAACCAGAATAGCGCGGCCGTTGCTGCGAATCAACGTGGTTGTCGCGTGCGGTGTGCACGGCGAGCCGTTGTCCGGCCACAAATCGTGGCTGCTCAGTGCGCCGATACTGATTATCCTGTAGTCCATCATACGCCATGCCCGCTCTCATCCGTACACCGCGATATTTTGCCTTCAGTCTTTGTGCCCATCATCGTGCTGCCAGGGAATCTGTCCGTGGTTCTGCCGCTTCTTCTCTTCCAGCGCTTCGACGACAATCGGGGGCAGCAGCCGGTGCAGCCTGTGGATATCGGTGGCCGAGGCGACCTGCTTGATCAGGGTTGAGCTGGTAAATACATAGCTCTCGCCGGTCATGATGAACACGGTTTCGATATCGGCGATGGCGCGGTTGGTCAGCGCGATCTGAAACTCGTAGTTCAGATCAGTCATGTTGCGTAGCCCGCGCAGGATGGCGGTAGCACCGCTGTTGCGGGCAAAATCGACGGTCAGCCCGTCGTAGGTCTCGACGCTGACGTTGTCACCGATGTCGGCCACCAACGCGCAGATCATCCGCTTGCGCTGATCGACGCTGAACAGTTCGGACTTGGCCGGATTTTTTGCGATGGCGATGATCAACTGGCCAAACAGAGATCGGCCACGCCTAATCACGTCCAGATGACCGTTGGTGATCGGATCAAACGTCCCCGGAAACAGTCCTATGGTGCCGCCTTGTGCCATGATCCGTGAGAGTATACCAGCCCGCCGAATGATAAGTCGTCAGGACCGTCACAACCGCTACAACCGCGCCAGCGATGACCGCGCAAGCCGCAATCGACCGGATGAAGTTGGCAGGACCCGACGCTGAATTGTCTAGTTGACGCGGTGAGAAAACAGTAACGGTGGACGCCCGGAACCGACGGTGTCCGCCCATTAACCGTACCCTGGATCGGGTCTCGCGCCGGATGCCTCCCCGGTCGAGGCCCTTTTTTTATGGATTAACAGCGAGATGTAGGCGGAGCCGCCGACTCCACCCCATGCTTCCACGAAGTATCTGGTCATCACGCGGGGCTCATTGGTTTCTACAATGAAAAGAGCTGCTTCCATATCGACAAACGCAGCTTGAGATTCGGCAGTGTTCAGTCGCCCGGATATTGCTCACGGTTGGCGAGGTGCCTAGAACACAAACCCTGTCGCGTCGAGTAGTGTCAGGGCGGTGCCTTCACCAAGCACGACCATCAGCAGGGCTACGTACAGGATGCCGGTGGCCGACTGATTGGCTTGCCGGCGGACGCAGTCGTAGACCATCCAAGTGAACACGCCCGGCAGGATCAGCCCGAACACAAAGCGCGAGGTGATCAGCATCATGTTCCAGGCGCGCGAACTGTAGATCTCCGCTTGCACATAAGGCACAAGCCCGAACACCGAGGCGACGACCAGTCGCAACACCAGCAACACGGCCAGCATGACCACCAACCGCGCAAACGGTCGCTGGGTCATCTCATGGCCGGCGGTCAGGTACGCATGGCCCACCAGCATGGTCATCAGGAACCCGCCCAGCAACGGTGATGCGATCATTACCGTGCAGATCATGCCCGCATGGCGCAAGGCCGTCGGATCGGACTGGATCTCGCCGGCCCCGGCGTCAATGACCGTCGCCAGCACGCCCAATCCAGCTACCGCCGCCAACGGGAACGCCAACAACGCCGCGACGCGCTGGCTCGCGTGCATGGCCTTCTGCACGGTGATCAACTGCACGACGCAGGCGATCACCGCAGCGGCGACCAAAATCAACACAGCACCCCGCAGGCTGCCTGCTGTCAGCCCCACCACGACGGTCACCGCCAGCAGGGTCACGGCCAGGATGCCGCCCAACCGCAGCCAGCGGAGCGTGACCTGCCTTGGATTGCTGACTGCCTGGCTCAGCGTGATCCCCCCGACCAACATCAACAGCATGGCCTCGATCATCTGACAAATGAGTTTACCGCCAGCGGGGGCTCTGCGCGACCCACTCAGCGGCCGACGGCGTCAAATCCTCATTTGACGAACTTCTTTAACGCCCCTAACATGTCCGCGAAAGTCGAGGTGGGCTGCAAAAGACTAGCTAGTCCTTTGCGTTGCCCGGCCACAGAACGACAACCGGCACGAACCGGGCCGACCGGTGACCAAGGCTTAAGGCCGATCAGACTGTTGCATGACCGACCCACAGCGCAGCGGAGCGTCTGGCAACAGATGGATAGATTGACGATGCCAACCGCGAATCTCAGATTTCTATTGCTCCCGACTCCAGGCCACACGGGGAGCCCTGGCACGCATGTGCACCGCCCACGCCACGGCGGTCAGTTGATGCGATGCTCATCGATTAGGGCTTGTGAGCACTTGACCCCACCCCAAAACGAGTCGTTGAGATAGTCAAGTTGAGATAGTCAATAAGTTTCGAGCTGATCGGACAATATCAAGCCTTCGAGCACCGTCAGATGGTTTGTGCCCTGATATCTGTGGGTTGCAGCGGCTGCGTATCGCCGCACGTGGCCCGCAGTGAAAGGGCTTGGCCGTGCTTAACACATTTTTTCTGGCAGTTGAGACTTCGTTGGCCATCAGCATCGGTGTGGGCGGTCTGGTCGTCGGTATCATCGCCACCGTGCTCCTGAGCAGATTTATCGGCATCCGGACGATCGCCGATGCCAAGCGCGAATTCGAGCAGATCCTCTCCCACGCCCGTCACGAGGCTGAAACCCATCGCAAACAGATCGAACTCGATGCCCGCAACGATCTGGCCAAGCGTCGCGAGCAGTTCGAGGCGGAAAACAACAACTCGCGCAACGAGTTGAAGGAATTCGAACGCCGCATCACCAAGCGCGAGGACAACCTCGACCGCAAGCTCGACGTGTTGACGACCAAGGAGAAATACCTGAACGACTTCGAGGGCAAGATCAAGGAGCGCGAAAAGGCCATCGCCGTCAAGGATGCCCGCCTGAATACCTTGATCGTCGAGCGCGAGGAGGTGCTCGAGAATACCCGGCAGGAGCAGAAGCAGGCCCTGCTGCGCCTTGCCAACCTCAGTCCAGAAGACGCCCGCCGTGAAGCCCTGCACCATATGGAGCAGGAGGTGCAACACCAGGCCGGCCAGGTCATCCAGCGTGTCCAGGACCGCGCTGAGGCGGAAGCGAAAGAGACGTCCCTGAAGATCACCCTCCAGGCCATCCAGCGGTACGCCGTCGAGCACACCGCCGAATCCACCGTCTCGGCCATCGCGATTCCGTCGGACGATATGAAGGGGCGTGTCATCGGCCGGGAGGGACGCAACATCCGCGCGTTCGAGAAGGCGACCGGCGTGGACGTGATCGTCGACGACACGCCCGGCGTCGTTGTCGTCTCATGTTTCGACCCCGTCCGCCGCGCCATCGCCGCCGAATCGCTCCAGAAACTGCTCGACGACGGACGTATTCACCCGTCACGCATCGAAGAGGTCGTCGAACAGATCGGCAAGGAGATGGATCAGCGAATCCTCAAGTTTGGCAAGGACGCGTCGATCGAGGCCAATGTGCAGGGTCTGCACGGCCAGGTCAGCGAAGCCATGGGCCGGCTTCACTACCGCACAAGCTACGGGCAGAACATCCTCCGCCATTCGCTTGAGGTGGCGTATCTCTGCCAGGTCATCGCCGATGAGTTGGGGCTAGACGGCACGATCGCCCGCCGCTGCGGCTACCTGCACGACATCGGCAAGGCGATGGACCACGATGTCGAGGGCGGTCACCCGCAAATCGGCGCCGCGTTCTGCAAGCGTTTCAATGAAAACGAGGCCGTGCTCAACGCGATCGCCGGGCATCACAACGACATTCCCGCCACCACGCCGTACACGCCGATCGTCATGGCCGCCGACGCGATCAGCGGCGCCCGCCCCGGCGCCCGGCGCGAAACGCTCGCTAAATACGTACGCCGACTCGAACAACTCGAGGAGATCGCCACTTCGATGCGCGGCGTCAAACAGGCCTATGCCATTCAAGCCGGCCGCGAGGTACGCGTCATCGTTGATCCCAACAACGTCGACGACACCAACTGCCAGTACATCGCCCGCGATATCGCCAAACGCGTCAGCGACGAAATGACCTTTCCCGGTGAAATCCGCATCACCGTCCTGCGCGAGATGCGAACAGTCGAGTATGCGCGATAAATGAAACCTTCCATCGCGATTGAGAGTTCATAGAGGAAACCAACGTGCCACGCGACGCGATCGTTCAACTGTGAGATCGCGGCTGGACTTGTTTGTTCGACGGACTTGGCGCGCTACACGGCGATGACCTGGTCAAAACGGTTCACACCCGCGACGAACCGCACACCGTCTGCCACGCCATCACAAGACAGTTTTCGCACCATTCGCACCACGCCGGCCAGATTCTTACGATCGCCAAGCACATCCGGGGCGATCGCTGGCGGTACCTGTCGATCCCGCGAGGTCAATCCGAACAGTACAACCGCGAAATGGGCATGACAACGACGCCGACCGCATTGACAGGACACCACGGTTCATGGATTCTGTCAGCACCATGAAATGTCCGCAATGCCGGACGACGATGCAGGAAGGCTATATCCCTACAGGCGGCGGGATCTTCTGGTTCCGCGCACGGGGGGGGCACTGGACTGTTTCCGATGGCCGACGCCTTGCCAGCGACGTCGTCGTGGTTCCGGCGCGCCAAGCTCGAAGCCTACCGCTGTCCACGTTGCCAACTCGTTACATTCCGCTACGGCAAACAGGTTGAGGACGCACGCGACCTACAGCACCGGTGAAAGTTGGCCGCAAGGAGGCGCACGACACACGAAGATCAGACGAATCGAGCGCGAAATGATCCACACACGGATCAAATTTCAGTTCATTTATTGCGCTATCTCTCTTGTGACATTTGCACCGTCTTGAGGCCAAGTAAATTCGGCCGGTAGGATTTGCCTATTGATTGCAAACGCCCACGGCCTGTGAGATATGGGAAAACCCGTCGCGGTCGAGCAGGCGGCAGAGGCCGCGGTTGATCACGCCGACGAGGCCGGGGCCGTGATAGACCAGGGCCGTGTACAACTGCGTCAACGAGGCTCCGAGGAGGATCTTTTCATAGGCTTCCTCGGCACAGGTGATGCCACCGACACCAATGATCGAGTAGCGTCCGTGGTCCATGCGACGATACCATGCGACAATGGCATCGTTGATCATGACCCGCGTGTGCGGACCGGAGGCGACGCCGGGCATCTTCGCCAGTTTCGACGGTGGCGTTCTCAGCTTATATGGTTTGCCCGGAGGGAGGTTGAAGATGAAACCCTTGACGAACTCATATGGATCGACCGTCTCGAGCGTCTGTTCGATTCTGCCCTGTTCGTGCGTGGCGACGAATTTTAGAAACACCGGCGGCAGACCGTCGATATCCGCATAACCACGCAGCATGCGCCCGAGCCAACACACGTCGTCGAACGTGCTGTGCCCGGCGGTGGTGTTCGGGCAATTAAGATTGAGCGCCAGATAATCACACCTGCCGACAAAAGTACGTGCCACTTCGACGAACTGCTCAACAATCTTTTCCGGAAGTGCCTGGCACCCGGTGTTGGTCTCGACGACATTGACGCCGAGCGGCACGCTGAGCGGGTGCTCGGCGACGCGCTTTGCCACGACGCGGGCGCCATCGTTGGGCACGCCGTAGTGAACGACGATACCCTGGTCGATCGGGATACGAAACAGGCGCGGCCGGGGGTTACCCACCGACGGCTGGGCCGAGACCGACCCGATCTCGACGAACCCGAATCCCACGGCCGCCAGAGCCCGGATCGCCCGACCGCTCTTATCGAAACCGGCGGCCATGCCGACAGGATTGGTAAAATCAAGGCCTGCCACACTCGTTGCCAGCCGGGGATCGTCAAACGCCAAGGCCCGGCTCAACATGCGGCGTGCGGTCGGAAACCCGCCCAGCCGTTCACCCAACCCAATCGTACGGTCATGCACCCACTCTGGATCGCAGCGAAACAGGATCGGCCGAACCAAACGCCTATACAGCGACATGCTACAACTGTAACACAATTGACTGCAATCCATTCAAACCAGTTGTCCTCGCGTGCCGAATAAGAAGTGAGTTGCTGCGCCACCCGGTCGCCACCGGTACCAAAGAGCGAAAAGTCGCATGAAACGAAACCTGATCCTATGCCTGATCCTGATCGCTGCGACGACGGCGGTGTTCGGGCAGGTGATCTCGTTCGATTTCGTGCATTACGATGACAATGCCTATGTGACGGATAACGGCCTCGTACAAGCGGGCCTGACAATGCGTGGGCTTAGTTGGGCGTTTGCGACCTATCATCAGGGCTACTGGCAACCTGTGACATGGCTGTCGCACATGCTTGATTGCGAGATCTTCGGAGTCAACGCCGGGGGACATCATGCGACAAACGTAGCGCTGCACATCATCAATTCGCTGTTGCTGTTTGGCTTGCTTGAAACACTGACCACCCGAAGATGGTGCAGCGTGATCGTAGCGGCAGTGTTCGCGATTCATCCGTTGCACGTCGAATCGGTCGCCTGGGTCGCCGAGCGCAAGGACGTGCTGAGCACGATGTTCGGTCTGGCGGCGTTATGGGCGTATGTCGGCTACGCCCGGCGGGGCGGGGCTGGACGCTACGTGCTGACCGCGGCGCTGCTGGCGCTGGGGTTGATGGCCAAGCCGATGCTCGTGACCTGGCCGATTGTGATGCTGCTGCTCGACTTCTGGCCGATCGAGCGGATGTGCCCGCGCGGTCTGGACGCCGACAAGACCGGGAAAAAGCATATCGCCCTGCTGGTCATTGAAAAGATCCCGCTGCTGGCGATCTGTATTGCATCGAGTGTCATCACCTTCCTGAACCAACAAGCCGTCTCGACGGTCGCGTCTACCGTGACGGTCCCGATGATGAGCCGGCTTGATAACGCTGCGTACAGCTACGTCTGGTACATGGCCAAGGCGATCTGGCCGACGAATCTCGCCGTGCTGTATACGCATCCGCTGATGAACTTTGACCAGCCAATTCCGGACTGGCAGATATTCGTTGCGATGGCGCTGCTCGCGGGCGTCACCGCGATGTTTATCGCGGGCCGGCACCGTCGATATGCAATCTTCGGATGGTTGTGGTACCTGGTCACGCTGGCGCCGATGATCGGGATCGTGCAGGTCGACATGCAGGCCCGGGCGGATCGATACACGTATATCCCGTTGATCGGCCTGTTTATTACGGTCGTGTGGGGCGGAGCTGACTTGTTGATCAGGATGTCTTCACGATGGCGGATTATTCGCCCGGCCGTGACGGTTCTGGTTGTCTGTGTGCTTTTTGCATACGGGGCCGTGGCATGGCAACAGGTCAAATATTGGCGCAACTCCGCCACGCTCTTCGAGCACGCCCTCGAATCCGCCCCGAACAATCCGATCATGCACATCAAGCTCGCCGATGTGCTCGCGCAGCAGGACAAGTCAGAGCAAGCTATCGAACACCATCAGAAAGGAATCTCGTTAGCGCTGAAGAGTCTTGTGGCCTATTTCAATATGGGCGTTCAATACAACTATCAAGGTGATATTGACAATGCGATCAGTTGCTTTCAACAGATTGTTAATACCCATCCGCAGCGCGCCGACGCCCACTACGCACTGGCCAAGCTCTTCGAGCAGCGTGGCAAGATCCCGGAGACGATCTACCATCTTGAGTTCGCGGTGACGTACGGCCCAAAGGAGAACTTTGCCGACGATGCCCGCCGCTCGTTGAAGCTATATTTCGACGCTATGAAAGAGAAGATGCCAGGCGCCCCGGTACCGAGGAGCAACATTGAAACGGTATGGCTTGCAATAGATGAATACCAACAAGTGTGACAAGATGCCCCGCTATTTCCCGTGGTTGCTCGTGATCATCGGCGCGATCGCCTATATCAACGCGATGGACGGACCGTTCATCTACGACGATCACCCCTCGATCGTCGAAAACAAGGACATGCGGGTGCTTTGGCCGCCGTCGCGCCTGTTCTCCGGGCCGGATCAGTCCACGGTGGCGGGGCGACCGCTCATCTGCCTTTCGCTGGCGTTGAATTACGCGGCCGACGGGATGAACGTGCGCGGCTATCACGCGGTCAACCTTGCGGTGCATCTTGCCTGTGCCCTGCTGCTGTTCGGAGTCATCCGGCGAACGCTGCATGGCCCATTGCTTCGGCCGAGATTCGAGCACACGGCGGACGGGCTGGCACTGGCGTGCGCCCTGCTATGGGTCGTCCACCCGGTGCTCAGCGAATGCGTCAATTACATCGTGCTGCGCACCGAGTCGATGATGGGTCTGTTCTATCTGCTCACATTCTATTGTGTCATTCGCGCCGATGACAGCGCCAATCGCAGCCGGTGGACGGTCTCCGCCGTGCTCGCCTGCGCGGCGGGTATGGCCAGCAAAGAAGCCATGGTCACCGCGCCGATGATGATCGTGTTGTACGATCTGGCGTTTCGCACGGGATCGATTCGGGACACGCTGCACCGCCGCTGGCCGCTCTATGCAGCGTTGGCATCGACATGGATCATCCTCGCGACCATCATGGCCACCGGACCTCGCTCCGACTCCGTCGGGTTCACACTCGGCACGAGCGGACTTCAATACGCGATGAACCAGTGCCTGATGATAAGCGGCTATTTCCGCATGGCGTTCTGGCCGTATCCATTGAGCATCGACCACGGCGTGCCGAGAGTGCTTACAGTCGGCCAGGTCGCGCCGTATGCGTTGATTGTCGTCGCTTTGCTTGTCGCAACATTGATTGTGTATATCCGCAGACCCGCCATTGGGTTCGGGGCCGTGTGGTTTTTCGTGGCACTGTCGCCGACTTCGAGTTTCGTGCCGATCGCGACAGAGGTCGGCGCCGAGCGGCGGATGTACCTGTCACTGGCGGGGCTGATCGTTGTCACGGTGATCGGCGGATACCTGCTGATCACGCGATGGTGCGCCACCGCAAAAAAACAATCGGGCAATCGCCTGGCGATTGGGATCGCAGCGGTCGTCATCGTGATATTGACGATTACCACGCTAAACCGAAATGAGGACTACAACACCACGGTGAGCATCTGGAATTCTGCAACGCAAGCGACACCGCACAACCCGCGCACCTGGAGCAACTTGGGTGAAGCTCTTGCAGCGCAGAACAATTTGGCGCGGGCCGTCGCTCAGTATGAGAAAGCGCTGGATCTTGACCCTGATTTTCTTGAGGCGCACGTTAACCTCGGCGACGCACTGACCACGCTTGCGCGATACGAAGAGGCTATCGATCACTGTCGACAGGCCATTGGCATCAATCCATATTCGGCGCAGGCCTACAACAACTGGGGCGCGGCGCTTTACCGAAAAAACGACCTCGACGGCTCCGTGGCTCAATACCGAAAGGCCCTGGAAATCGACCGCGATCACGCGGAGGCCAATTTCAACATGGGCACATCGTTACTCAAGATGGGAAATCTGCAGCAAGCCGCGGAACATTTTCGTCGCGTGCTGCGGGCACAACCCGACGATGCCGAGACGCAACGGATTCTTCGGCAACTCAAGCAGTAGCGATCACCCGCAGTTCATGGCTCAACATAGGGTTTGGCGGCTTTGTACAGTTGAAGGCGCGCTTCGATCTGGGTGGCCAACTCGTCTGACTTCGACTCGACCGCCAGCGTGATTGCCTTCTGCGCGATCTCGATGGCCTGCTCGAACTGTGCTGCGGCCGCATGAGCCGCCGCGAGCGTGTCGAGTACGCTGGCATCCTTGTGCTGCGTCAACTCGGCCGTCTGCTCGGCCAGGACAAGGGCTGCTTTAGAGTTGCGCACCTCTGCGCGCGGGCTGGTGGCCAGCACCCATGCCACGGCGTTGCGCGGCTCATGCCATCGCGGGGCAAGGCGCGCAGCGGCCTCAAACTCCCGCAACGCGGCAATTGGTCGACCGTTTTCTTTCAGCGCGACCCCCAGCGCATACCGCACCTCCGCGTCGCCTGGATTGATTTGCACGGCATCACGGTAGGTCTTGATGGCCTGCCCGCTCTGGCCCGATGCGTACAGCGCGTGGGCGAGGTTGACGAGCAAGCCGGGCAGATCCTTCTTGATTACCAGTGCTTCGCGATAGCGCACGATTGCCCGTTCGTAGTCGCCGTCTTGATAATGCGCCATGCCCAACTTGGTCAGCAGCAGCAGCGACCGCGGGTTGAACTGGATTGCTTTTTCCAATTGCTCAACCTCCTTACCGTGGGCGCCCTGCAATCGATAGATCTCGGCAAGCTCACGGTATGCGATCTCTTCCCCTGGCTGAAGGTCAATCACATGCTGAACGTGCCGCACCGCCTGGCCGTATTGCCGGCGAGCAACCGCGATGTCAGCCAACTGGTAGTACACGGGCAGGAAGCTTTTGCGTTGCTTGATGATCTTCATGCACAAATCGTGTGCTTCGTCATAACTCTTGCCTAAAATGAGCGATTCCGTTTTGTGGACCAATTGGTGGAAGCCGAGCAGGTCCTTCGGATCGTCCAGGTCTTTGTCGATTTCAAGGCTTGTCTTCACGCCGACGCCGACGTACCCGATCGACGCGAGTTGCTGCTTCGTCTGGCCACTTATCGTGATCCGGCTGTCCTTGGTGTCACCACGCTGGCCGGAGAGCATCCGCTTGAGCCTGGCCTGCATCTGCGCTGCGACCGATCCGTTTGTCTGCGCCAGATTCGTCGTTTCGCCGGGATCGGCTGCCAAGTCGTAAAGCTCGGGCACTTTGGTGTCAATAAACTTCCACCGGTCGGTGACGATACCCAGCAGCGGGTTGGCACCGTATTTCGTCGGCGTCTGGCTCTCGCAGTAGTAAGCCCGATCGGCCGGCAGTGGATTGCCCCACAGACTCGGCGTAAGATCCGTCCCATGCAGCACGGGCGGGGGGTCGATGTTCAGAAGACTGAGAATAGTCGGCATGAGATCGACCAGCCCAACCAACTCGTGAACCGTTTTTTTTTCGTCGTGGCCGGGGATCTTGAAGATCAGCGGCACACGAATCGCGCTCTGGTAAATGAAGTAGTCGTGTTTCAGTTCACCATGCTCTTCGAGCATCTCACCATGGTCGGAGGTGACGACAATTAGCGTGGAATCGAGCAGCCCGAGGGTTTTGAGCCGGTTCAGGACGATGCCGACGCAATGATCGGCATAAGCGATTTCGCCCGCGTAAAGATCATCGGCAAAGTCGGTGTCAAACGGGGCTGGCGGGCTGTAGTCATCGTGCGGATCATAGAAGTGCAGAAACAGAAAGAACGGATCATCACGATGCTGGCCCAGCCAATCGAGGGCGATCTTGGTTGACGCGATCGCGGACCGCTCGCGGGGCACCTGCGTCGCGCCCGGCTCGTGCCTGAACCGGTCATGGTAAAACGTAAATCCCTGGTCTAGACCGAACTGCGACTGCAGCACCAGGGTGCTGACCACGGCACCGGTGGCATAACCTTTATTCTGTAGGATTTCCGCCAGCGTCGTACTCGACGGTCCCAGGCGGAATCCGATGTTGTCGTGTACACCGTGGCTGATCGGGCTGGTGCCGGTCAGCATCGTGCTGTGCGCCGGCAGGGTCAGGGGCACGGGCGAGACAACATTGGCGAATCGGATACCCCGATCGGCGACCGCGTCGATGTTCGGCGTTGTCGTGCGCTTAAACCCATAGCTGCTGAGCCGATCAGCACGACAGGTATCGATGCTGATCAGCACGACATTGCGGATCGACAGCCTGCTGCTCTGGGCCGCGTGGTACCACCAGACCGCACCAACCGCGGTGACCGCCAGGCCGATCAACACAAGCACGCGAACCCCGGCTGACCATGGACGGCTTCGACCCTGCGACATTTCAGAACTGCACCTTGACCAGCGGTTTAACCAACAGGGCGCTGACGCAGGAGACAACCAGCAACGTCAGCCACCAGGGCACGTCGAAACCGAACACGGGCGTTGACAGCCGGTCATGGTGAACGACCACAGCGCGCACGGGCGAATCAGCAGCAAATGCGGGTTCGACCGGGTGGAGCAGCCGATCAAGCCAGACGGGGCCGGGCCGTTGCACGCTCACCCTGGTCAACCTGCCTGCACGATCCGACACGGCAACCTGTTTCTCGATCGAAACGTCACCCAACCGCCACCGGATCGTAAAAGGTTCGGGCTCTTTCGCTGTGACTCGCCAGTACACGGTGTGTTTCTCTTCGTCACGCAGGGCCGGCGTCTGCACGTCGACGGCAGCCGGCACCTCGATCTGTACATCACGGTGCGCCTCCCATGCCGAAATATTTAGACGCAACTCGACGACCGCCGGTTCGCCCACGCGCAGCGGCCGGTACTCATAGCGCACGCCAAACTGCACCAGCACAAAGACAAAGGGCACGGTCATGACGATCATCGGCGGCAGTGAGTGCCAGAGCCGAAGCCCCACCGATCGCATCAGCGCCAACTGGCACCAGAGCGTCACGGCCAGATTGTCCTGGAACAGCTTGATCGCCAGCAAATTGGCGCGGGACTGATCGGCGACTACCTTGAGTGCACGCTGGTTCGACGTGTAACGGAACACGACCGCCATCACCACGCCGATGACGGCCGACCATACGATCAGTGTCAGCAATGTGGGCCAAGCGTCGAACGGCGCCAGCAACGCTCCAAATACCGTGTTAAATAAACTGTTGATGATGCCCATACGCTTCGACTCGACCGGCCCGGGCAGTCACTCGATGTATCCCAAGCCGCGCAGTTGCTTCTTCACCTCTTCTTCGTCGCTCACCTGCTCCATGTCAGCAACTTCGCGATCGAGCACGTGGCGAATGAATTCTTCGGTCGTGGCGTAACCGGCCCGCTCGGCAGCCTCCGCGAGACGATCGTACAGCGGCCTGTCAATTTTGATTTTGCCCTTCGATGAAAACATCGCGCCACTCCGTGGTGTGATCAGGCTCTGGCAAATAACGACCGGCCCGTCATGCTCGCCGGCTTCGGCACGTCAAACACGTCAAGAATCGTTGGCGCGATATCACTGACAGTCGGATTCTCGGCCACGATCTTGCGATTGCTCAGAACGATGCCAGGCACCAACTCGGGCGCAATCAGGTGCGTGCCGCTCCACCGGTCGAGGTTATCTTCGATCCACGGCCTTACCATCGTGCCCAGCACCGTATCCCAGCTCGCTCGATAGCCATCATCATACCCAATGAGCATATCCGGCGCTATGTTTGGATCAGCGCCCGGGTAAATATCCTCGACCAGATCGATGCGTTTGATCACCTCTGATCCGTCCTCATCGCGGACCCGCATCAGCCCATCGCGTATCTCCTCGAGCAGACTG
Organism: Phycisphaerae bacterium; assembly: GCA_963577075.1. Lineage (GTDB taxonomy): Bacteria > Planctomycetota > Phycisphaerae > Phycisphaerales > Phycisphaeraceae > CAUYYV01. The sequence continues at coordinate 1,757 of CAUYYV010000007.1, read as the reverse complement.
CGTCGATCGCCCTGAGCCACCACGCCAGAACGCTCGCGACCGATGGTGTTGACATACAGCGCGTTGAGGCCGAGGCCGTAGGCCTTCGTCTTATTCCAGACGGCGTCCCTGAGCAGTTCAGCGCCGCCTTTTTCGTTGGATCGGCCAAGGGTGACATAACCGTTGTCAGCCAACCACGTATTGAGATTGAATCCACGGCGGAAACTGCTGAACCCGTGGTCGGAAAGAATGATCAGCGTGTCATCGTCGTCCAACTTCTCCATCGCCCTCCCGACGATTTTATCCATCCTCGTGTAGATTTCATCTACAACCTTTGCAAATTGGTCGCCCTGCTCGGGATCGCGCCCCGGATGCTGCGGATCACGGTCGCGCCAAAACATGTGCTGCATCAGATCGGACCATCCAAAGTAGAAAAACAGGCACCCGCTTTCAAAATGCGCGAGCGCATCGTAATACTGATCGGTCAACTCGTGCATAACCAGGTTCGACTGTGAAATGAACTGATCCTCGGTCAACGCGCCACGTGACAGCGATTTGGTGTCCTCGGGAATACCGGTGGTGTAAAACCTAGCGTGTCGTCGGGCGAGTTGTGCGGCAAAGTCGTCGGGCACGCTGATCGGCATGATCGGTGCGATGGGGTCTATGTTGATCGGGCTGACATACAGCTCGAATTTCGGGCGTACTGACTTGAGATAAAAGCGCACGATGCCGCGCAAGCTGACCGGCGCACCGACGGCGCCCAGCGCGGCCGAGCCGGCAATCTGCGATTGAAAATCAATGGGGATAAAATCACTCCACTCGCCCTCCTTGAGCAACAGGGTGTGGCCGGCGATCTCGATCTTTGCCACCGCGTGAATCGGATCGCGCACGACGTCGAACTTGACTTTCAACGCCTTGGCGCGGCGTCGCTCGGAAGGTTTGTGCAGGTGGTCCGTCGGCCCGGCCAGCTCACCCATGGCGACGTTGGCGAACATCTGCATATGCTCGAACCGTCCACCGCCCACACTACGCCCGAGCAGGGGTGCGTCAGGCGTAAACAGCGTGAACTCACCGTAAGTGCCCAGCAGGTCCGGAGTGCCCATACCGCTGATGCATCGGAACCGCCCCTTGCCTGCGACCGACTTGGGCGGATAGTTTGACGGAATGTAATACACGGTTGTATCGACGCCGTGTTTGACCAGTTCCTCCCAGAACGAGCCGCCGCGTCGCAGCAGCACGGTTTGCCCCCCGCCAAACAGCGGTATCCGCCACTCGCCCCACGGCGGTATCGAAATGCCGTCGCCGCCCTCGATTCCCGAAGTCGACAGGTACGGCACCATGATCTTCGGATCACGATGGATAAAATCGTAAATCTGATGGGTGCCCGGATCGGCGCCGCTGATGATGTTGGAAAAGGCGACGGGCGTTTGCGCCGGGTTTGACGTCGCCAGGCGTGAGTACGAACCGATTCGAGCGACACGCGCAAAATTCGGCAGGCGCCCGGCGCGCATCAGCTCATCGACAATCCGCGGGTCGAGCCCGTCGAAGGCGAGGACCATCAGCCTGCCCGGCCGGCCGTCGCCGCCCCGCTTTATTCCGCAGCCGGGCAGCATCGCGGCGCCTGCGGCCGAGGCTGTCAGTTTGATAAATCCACGTCGGCGCATAACAGCGATTTACCTTCCATGTAGCGAGGCTTTTCGACGCCCAACAGCTCAAGTGCCGTCGGCGCCATATCAATTATATTGGCGTCTCCGGCGTTGAGCTTGAGATTGCTGAAC
>CAUYYV010000006.1:0-24760 GCA_963577075.1 Phycisphaerae bacterium | reverse complement strand
AACCCAACTCGGCACCAAACCGGATATCGGCCAGATCGAGCCTGTCAATGCCCTCGCACCAGATCATCTCGCCACTGGCGCGCACGCCGAACGCCAGCGACGCGAGCACGGCCAGTTTCTGCGCTGCGTCCCGGCCGGTGACGTCAAGCGCCGGATCGGCTTCGGCGAATCCGTTTTGCTGCGCCTCGGCCAATGCCTGCTCGTACGTCTTGCCGCCTCGTGTCATCTCCGTGAGAATGTAGTTACACGTGCCGTTGAGAATGCCGTACAACGCGTCGATCCGATTGGCCATCAGGCCGAATTGCAGCGAGGTGAGGATCGGGATCCCACCGCCGCACGATGCCTCGAACCCGATGCACACCCCATGCTGGCGCGCCAGCGCGAACAGGTCCGCGCCCTGCTCGGCGAGCAGGCTCTTGTTCGCCGTGATCACGTGTTTGCCCGCTTCGAGCGCCGCGCGAACGAGCAGCCCGACCCGATCGACGCCGCCAGCAACTTCGATCACGATCGGCATATCCGCCGTGTCAAAAAACGCGCACGCGTCGACCGTAAAATACTCACGGCCAATCGGCACGTCTTCCCGGGGCTTGCGGTCATCACGCACGAGGACGCGGCGGAGCAGCAACGGCCTGCCAAGGCGTCTGGAGTACAGGTCGCGTTGCTCGTGCAGCAATTTCGCGACGCCCGTGCCGACAACGCCGCAACCGATCATGCCGATGCCGATAGGCGATTGGTCTGCCATGGTGGGTCCGTCACCCGTCAGTGTCAAGAACCGACGAAGCAGGTAGAATAACAGATATGACCGTCATGCAGCCCACCGAGACCTCCGAGCCGTTGATTGTGCCGGTATGTGCGATCTTTCGCCGGTTCCTCAAGAAACAGGGCCTCAAGTTCACGCCCGAACGTGCCAAGATTCTCGACACCACGATGAAAAAGCAGGGCGTGTTCGAGGCCGAGCAACTCCTGCACGAAATGCGTGAGGCAGGCCACCGCGTCAGCAGGGCGACGATCTATCGCACACTCAAGCACCTGCTCGAAGCCAATATCATCACCGAGGTGCTGATTGATTCGAAGCTGTCGCATTTTCAGCTGGCGTTCGGCCGCGAGCAGAAGAGCCATCTCGTGTGCGCCGAGACGAACAGCATCAAGGAGTTCTCGGCACCGCAATTGGCTGAGATCATGCGTCGCGTCTGCGCGGAGCACGGGTACGAACCGGTCAGCTACCGCTTCGTGGCGTACGGCGTCTCGCCCGAAGCCCGCGTAGCGGATTCGGACAAATAAGACCGACCTTCGGCGCGCTTTTATTCCGTCTCCTCCAAATCACGCTGCTCGAGCGGCCGACTGATCGCGTAGTTGCCCTTGAGCCATTTGCCCAGATCGATTGTCCTGCACCGCTCACCGCAGAACGGGAAAAAAGGATCGTCGGGCTGCACATCCCCCTTGCAAACCGGACATCGACTGGTGCGCTGCGGCGCGGCGGCTTCGGGACTGTCGTGGCATTTCAAATGTTCGAGATCGCAACAGAGTTTGGCCATCTGATCAATCCATCGTCCATGAGCCATCAGCGTGACGCGCCGCGCCTGCTCGCTAACATGTTCGAGTTCGATGCGCAGGTGATCGTCACCCAGCTCGTCGGCGATTCGGTCAGCCCATTCGACGACAACCACCGCGTCATCGGCCAACTCGCCGCCGCCGGGCTCCCAACCGATCGATTCGAGGTCTGCCGCTGACGTGATACGGTAGGCGTCGATGTGCATCAGCACCGTCTTACCACCCGGCGCCGCGTATTCATGTACGAGCACGAACGTCGGGCTCGAAACCTGGCGGACGTCAATGCCCAGCCCATCAGCCATGCCGGCCACGAATTGCGTCTTGCCTGCACCCAGTGGTCCGACCAAGGCGATGACATCGCCGGACACGACGTGCCGTGCCACCACCGTACCGATCCGCGCAGTTTGTGCAGCGGTGTCACTCACCATCGACCATGATGTCGTGTTCGTCGCGTTCACTTGCCCCGATGCTCCCAACCCAGGCGATCGATCGGTTGAATTGTGCCGTCGGGCAAGCGCAGCCGCACCGACGGGCCGCCGTCGTTTTCAATGATCGTGCCCACACGTGACACCACCGCGCCCTGCACCTCCCGACCAACGATGTGTGCCGCCTTGTCAGCGGTGACGGTAAAACACAACTCGTAATCCTCGCCGTCGCCCATCGCGTGTTGCCAGAGTTTCGTCGGGTCATCGGCCGCCAGAGCGTGTGCCCCGCGACTGACCGGTAGATCATCGGCGTCGACAATCGCCGCCACGACCGACGCCCGACACAGGTGGGCCAGGTCCTGCGCCAGCCCGTCACTCAAGTCAATCATGCAGTTGGGCCGAACCGGCTTGCCGGCCGCCAACGCGCGACCCGTGGCCAAGCGGGGCTCAAAGTCGAGGTGGTGCGTATAACCGTCTACGGGAACCTGCGATCCGCCCAACCGACCCGTCACACACACCGCATCGCCGACGCGAGCGCCGCAGCGCAACAGCGGTGCTATGCCATCGCCACCGGCCAACACGGTCACGGTCAGCAACATCGGATGGTCCCACATCGCAATGTCCCCACCGAACACCGGACAATTGTACGCCTCGGCCGTGCACCTGATCGCATCGAACAGCGAATTGGCACGCTCCTCGCCGAAATCGCGAGGCAGGCACGCGGCCACCACCGCCCCGCAGGGCAGGGAACCCATCGCCGCGACATCGGAAAGACTACGCGTAATCGCCTTGCGCCCGACCTTTTCAATCGACGTGGCGTCCAGGTCGACGTGCACCGTGTCAGCGAGTTGATCGACGCTGACCAGCACCCGTGAATCGCCGATACGCACCGCCCCCATGTCGTCGCCTGGCGGGATGTCCACCCTGTCGGGCAATCCGACTGCCGAATCATAAATACGGCTCAACAGGTCTAGTTCACGCATCGGCGCATTGTAGCGGCCGATCGCGACGTACCGGTACGATGACCCGTTTGGCGGGATTAAGCCGCCGATTCGGCGGATTTCGGCGGCTCGGGTTGCGCCTCCGCCTGAACTGACTTGTCGAGGTTGTCCCAGAAGATCAGGCCCGGCTCAATGTCGTGATCGAATATCTCGCCGCCGGGCGTGACGCGGAGGGCAAATCCATGGCGACCGCTGACCTGGGTGACAATCGACCCGACGAAACGGTGGCGACCGTTACCCAAGTCGCGATCGTGCATCACGTTGGTCGGCTGCCCGTCGGTGATACGCCCGTCATTATCCAGCTTACCGAAATAGACCTGCACACACACTTCGTCGGGCTGCAACGGTCCCAGATGCACGTCGATGGCCAGCTTCAATTCGTCGCCGACCCCCAGCGTCGATGCCGTATCAACCTCGACGTTGTCGATGCGCAGACCTCCCCACGCCGCACGCAGCCGTTCCTTCTGGTGTGCCAGCATCACGGACTTTTCGAGATTATTGGCTTCAAGTTGCCGGGCGCGCTGCAGAGCGGGCAGATACAGCTTCTCGGCATAATCCTGCACCATGCGATTCGTGTTAAAGCTCGGCGCCAGTGTCGAGATGCACCTTTTCATCCGCGCCACCCATCGACGTGGGATGCCGTGCTGATCGCGGTCGTAGAAGGTGGCAATGATGTGCTTTTCCAACAGATCGTATAGCGTCTCGCTTTCGATTTCGTCCTGCGTGTCCGGGTTGGAGTAGGTTTCGCCACGGCCGACAGCCCAGCCGAGATCGGCCCGGTAGGCTTCGTCCCACCATCCGTCTAGGATCGAGCAGTTGAGCACGCCGTTGAGCGCCGCCTTCATGCCGCTGGTGCCCGACGCCTCCATACCCCGCCGCGGCGTGTTGAGCCAGACGTCGCAGCCTTGGACAAGATAGCGAGCGACGTTGATGTCGTAGTTTTCGACAAAGACGATTCGCCGGTGCATCTCATGCTCGCGCGCGAAGTGGATGATCTGGCGAATCAATTCCTTGCCAGCCATGTCAGCCGGGTGTGCTTTGCCGGCCACGATGAATTGCACCGGGCGATCGGCGTGATCGAGCATTCGGATCAGCCGCTCGGGATCGCGCAGCAGCAGGTTGCCACGCTTGTACGTGGCGAACCGTCGGGCAAAGCCGATGGTCAAGGCGTTGGCGTCCAACGCCTCGGAGGCAGCGGCTACCTGGGCCGGCTCCGTACCACGCGCCAGCAGGTTCTGACGGAGTTGCCTGCGCGTCCAGATAACCAGCCGATGCCGACAGCTTTCATGGATACGCCACAGTTCCTCGTCAGGCACCTCGTTGATGGCGTCCCAGCCGCTCTGATCTGTCGGATCCTCCTGCCAACGCTGACCGAGGTAGCCATCGAGCAGGTTAATCAGGTCCCGGCTCATCCAGCTTCGCGCGTGGACGCCGTTGGTGACGTGGTCGATGGGCACTTCCGCCTGAGGCACACCCGGCCAGATGCCCTGCCACATGCCCCGGCTGACATGGCCGTGCAAGGCGCTGACGCCATTGGCCCAAGTGGCGGTGCGAATCGCCAACACGGCCATCGAGAAGAACTCGTTCTTGGCTAACACGTTCTCCCGACCCAGTGCGAGCAGGCCCTCGATGTCCAGCCTCAGGCTGTCGTGATAATGCTTGAAGTATCGCTGAATCATCTCCGGTGGGAAGCGGTCGATGCCGGCGGCCACCGGCGTGTGGGTCGTGAACACGTGTGACGCTGCCGCTTGCGGGCGCACCTCGTCGAACGACAGGTCGTGCTGTTCAATCAAGCGACGGATGCGCTCCAGGGCGAGAAAAGCGCTGTGGCCCTCGTTCATGTGGCATATGTCAGGCCGGATCCCGATCGCCTCAAGTCCGCGGATGCCTCCGATGCCAAGCACGATTTCCTGCTTGATCCGCATCTCCATATCGCCACCATAGAGGTGACCGGTGATGGCCCGGTCGGCCGGGTCATTGTCCGGCAGGTTCGTGTCGAGCAGAAAAAGATCGATCACGCCTACACGGACCTTCCATAACGCGATATGCACATCGCGGCCCGGCATCTGCACGGACACGGTCACCTGCCGACCCTGATTGTTGTGAACGGGGCTGACCGGCAGGTTGGCAAAATCGAGGTCAGGGTAATACTCCTGCTGCCAGCCGTCGGCGTTGAGGTATTGCTGAAAATAGCCGTGGCGATAGAGCAATCCGACGCCGACCAAAGGCAGGCCCAGTTCACTGGCAGACTTGAGGTGATCACCGGCCAAGCACCCCAGGCCACCCGAGTAGATTTGCAGGCACTCGGTCAGGCCGAACTCGGCACAAAAATATGCGATCGTAAAGTCGCCCAATTGCTTGCCGTGACGGATCAGCCAGGGCTTGCGCTCGAGGTGACGCTTGAGATTCGCCAGCACCCGCTGCATCGAGGTAAGAAAACCATCGTCCGTGGCGAGCTGGTCGAGCCGGTTCTGCGGGCAGTGGCCGAGCATCTGCACCGGGTTGTGATTCGACTGCTCCCACAGGTCGCGATCAACCCGCTTGAACAATTGCACCGCCTCCGGATGCCATGACCACCACAGATTATTGGCAACCCCGAGCAACGGCTTGAGCGGCTCAGGCAAGGACGGCACCACCTCAAACGATCGGATGCGGGCCAGGTTTGGGCTGAGCATGTGTTCACCTCTGCGTGGTCACAAAACGCGGGTCGTCGTCGCGACGGATCCTCCGGTCACGCCGGCACCAATGGCCCTCAATCGTCTGCGGTGCCTTCTCTAGCCAGTTTCTCGTATTTACAAGCGGCTAGACATTAGTATTTTCGGCTACCTGCCCTGCCAGTTTAGCGTCTTTACACGGTCATTTCGGGTTGTCTGGCGACGTCTGGGCCTCTGTGGCGAGGCCTTCTTCGGCGGCGGCGGCCAGGATTTCCAGCCGGCCCAAGGTGCGATCCACCTGGGCGCGATACCAGTTGTAAGGAAACAACACGAAAATGGCGACCGTGAGCCCGGCTGCGGTGGTGATCAGTGATTCGCCGATCGCCGGGCTGACCACGCTTGGGTCGGTCACCCGTTGATCGGTGGCAAAGATCTTCAGCGCCTTGATCAGGCCCAGCACGGTCCCGAGGATACCCAGCATTGGGGAGGCAGTGATAATCGTGGAAAGCGCGGGCATGAACCGCTGAATCCTCCCCTGCTGGGACTCGATTGCCTGGGCGACGGCCGCCTCGCTGGCTCCCCCGTGGATGATGATCCGCACCAGCGAAGCGTACACACTCTGATCGCCGCCAATCCATGCCTGCAGTTTCGCTACCTCGCCACGACGCAATGCCATGGCAAGCCCGCTCACCCCCGCCAGCCGTCGGGGGCGATTGGTCGTGATCCAGAACCACATCCGCTCGAATATCAGCGTCACCGCCACGATGCTCAACATGAGCAGCAGCCACATCACGCCGCCGCCGCGATCCATCAGCTCTCCGATGTTTTCGATGATGAATCTGTACATCAGCGGCAACGGCTATCGGGTGTGCGAATCGGGTTACAGGGCAACGTCCCGCCATATGCCCGCCGCTCGATTCGGCACAGATAAAGATTTAGGTTGCCGTCAGTTGCAGCAGGGACATCGCTTGGTGGACGATATGATCGGCGCTGATGCCGCAGTAATGCAGCACGTCTTCGGGTGTCTTGCCACTCTTGGGGATGCGGCGAACATACATCTGGTTGACGTTGAATCCGCCGCCGTCCGCCGAAACGGCATCCGCCACGGCGCTGCCAATACCGCCGCCGTAATTGTCCTCGATAGTGAGCACCATGCCGTTGTTCTCGTTGGCCAGATCGAGAATCGCATCCTGATCGAAGGGCACCGAATACAAATCCACCAACGTCGCGTCGATCCCCTCGGCGTCGAGTTTCTCCAAAGCCTTGTTGGCCTCGTGCACCATGTACCCCGAGGCGATGATCAACAGGTCGCGCCCTTGCGAGAGCACTTCGTGGCCGCCGAGTTGGAACGTGTCGTTTTCGCTGTAGATAAACTCCGTGTTGGGCCGAAGCGTGCGCATATAGCACGGGCCGTCATACTCGGCCATGGCCAACGTCAGCGCATATGCCTGGAACGCATCGGAAGGCTGCAACAGATAGAACGCCGGATATCCCTTCTGATTGCGCACGGTCGTGAATGATCGGAACCACGCGACATCGGGCAGCGCCATCTGGCTGGGTCCGTCGGCGGCCAAGGTGATTCCCGCGTGCGAGCCGACCAGCTTGATGTTTGCACCGCTGTTGACCGCCATCTCAATCTGGTCATAGGCGCGGGTGAGAAACTTGGCAAACGACGAAACGAACGGCACTTTTCCGCCAGCGCTGAGGCCCACGGCCACGGAGACCATGTTCTGCTCGGCGATCCCGCTCTCAAAAAACCGCCCCGTCAATTGCTCATCCTTGTAGAAGTCTTCGGCAAACGTCGAATTCTTCACATCGGCGTCGAGCGCGACGACGTTGCCCCGAGCATGGCCCAACGCCCGCAGCGCCAAGCCGTAGGCCCGTCGCGTGGCCATTCCCTTTTCCGGATCCAACTTGAGCCCGAACTGCTGCACCACCTCGGGAAAGCTGATCAGCACCCCCGGCTCGGCAACCACGGGTTTGGTGCCGCTCATCATGGCCGGCTTGAGCGGCGTGTCGGCCGCAGCGCCAATCTGGCGGGCCGTCTCTTCGAGTTCGCCAAGCACCTGGGCCAACGCCTCGCCTTCAGCGGGGGGTTTGCCGTGGTGGCCGTGGCCCTGTTGTGACGGGCTGCCCCAGCCCTTGACAGTATTGACAATAATCGCCACCGGGGCCGCCTGCGGATCAGGCGCTGCCTGGGCGTGTGTGCTGAGCGCTTGCTGGATCGCGGCAGGATTGTGTCCATCGACGGTCACCGTGGTGAAACCGGCGGCCTCGAGTTTGGCCGCCGTGGCACCCGGCCCCTGCTGCGCACTGACGGCGCCCGACTGGGCGTATTCGTTGCAGTTGAAAATGGGGCAAACGTTCTTAAGGCCGTGGTCACGCAGAAAATCGACTGCTTCCCAGTTCTGGCCCTCTCGGCTCTCACCGTCTCCGGTGATACAAAAGACCCGCTTGTCCAGACCGTCAAGCCGCGCCGCCGCCGCGATACCCGCCGCAACCGACAACCCCTGACCCAGTGAACCCGTTGCCGCGTCGAAGAACGGAAATCCCTCGACGGGATTCGGGTGCCCGTCGACGACCGAGTCGATCTCGCGGAGAGTCAGGGCATCCTCGCGGGTCATGGGCTGAAGCCCGTTTTCTTCCCTGCCAATCGCCACGCCCAGATCAGCGCAGGCGGCGTAGATGATGGGCACGGCGTGACCCTCGCTAAGCACCAACCGGTCTGAGAGCACGTGGCCGGGGTTGGCCGGCTCCCAACGCATGTGCTGGTACATCAGCACCGTCACCAGGTGTGACAGGCTGGCACAACTTGTCGGATGGCCTGACCCCGCGGCGGCTGTCATCTCATAGCTCAGCCGCGTCAGGTCCACCGCTTTGGCGTGAATCGTCGAATCAAATGACATAAGGCTTGAATCCTTGCTTTACTTGACTTGGGAGTGGCTTGGCAGCTGGCATGGTTGTCAGATCCCTGCTGAGCGTGTTAACGGTCATCGAGACATCGATTTTGATTATCTGCTCGAATCGTCGGAACCGCAATCCCACGGCTAAAAAATATTTCCAGACGTCGGTATCCCTTTCCCACGATCGCGATATCGTGCGGGGAGCGGGCCTGCCAGGGGCGGCACCTTAAAAGGGACACCAGGCTGGGCCGTCCACTTCTTCGACTAGACGATCCCCAATGAATCATGCTGCAAAAGAGAGGCCCACGCTATCTGCGTACCGATCAATCGCGTCGGGCAACCAGGATTGTCACGCAATAGCAAGCAAGGTGGGCGCCGTTCACCGTCACCGTGCATTCACACCACACCATAGACCGTCCCACAGGCCCTTTGCCACGACGCCCGTTTACTTGCACGCGGCGTGCGACGCCTAGGAAGCGACGCGGCAAAACAGGTACGATTAGGCTGGCCCGGCACGGTTGCGGGCAGCAACCTGTATCGCTCGTAATTCAAGACGTTCGAGCACCGGATTTGTCCATGCCGGTTATCCAACCCATCAATGCGGTCACCTATCGTCGCCCCACCGATGGCAACATCTCTAATCTGATCGCGCCACCTTATGACGTGCTCGATGAGGCGGGCAAGGCCCAGTTGCTCAGCCGCGCCGAGCAGAATATCGCAGCCATTGACCTGCCACACCTGCCTGCCAAAACAGTCGGCCCCGACGAAACCTACGAGCGTGCCGGGCAAACCTACCGCGCCTGGCTTGACGCCGACGTGCTCGTGGGCCGCGACCGTGCCGGGATATTTGTCTACCGGCAGAGCTACACGCCGGCCGCCGAGCCGGGCCGAACGCTGCGCCGGCTCGGTGTGATCGTCAACGTTGGCGTGCAACCGTTCGGTCCATCGCCCAACGGGCACGGCGGGGTTTATCCGCATGAACAAACGTTCAGCGCACCGAAAGAGGACCGGCTGAAACTGATGCGTGCGACCAAGGCCCAACTTTCGCCCATCTTCGGGTTGTACAGCGACGACGATCAGCGTGTGCGCAGTGAGTTGGCCACGATCACCGCCGGAGATCCTGGCGCCTTTGGCACCACCGCCGGTGACGGCGTATTGCACGAGTTGTGGGACATTGATGCACCCGCAACCGCCGCGCGGTTGATTGACGCCCTTGGCAAACGCGACGTTTTTATCGCCGACGGTCATCATCGCTACACGACGGCCCTGAACTATCGCGACGAATTGGCCGAGGCCGGCGGCGGGCTGGCGGCGTCGCATCCGGCCAACTTCTGCATGTTCGTGCTCGTGGCCCTGGAAGACCCGGCCATGCAGGTACTGGCGACACACCGCGTGCTCGGTGGGATGCACCGGTTCGACTTCGATCGCTTCATCGAAGCGGCTCGGGGCAAGCTGCGGATTGAGCCATTTGCCGGGACCGATGTGGCGCTACTGGCCGAAGCACTGGCAACAGCCGGGCCGCATGCGATCGGGTTGTACAACCCGGCCCGGCCCGAGACGCCGCTCACCCTGGCGGTCACCTGCGACGACGATCCGCTGGCAACCGATTTTCCTGACCGATCCCGGCCCTGGCGACAACTGGACGTGGCGATCGTGCAACACCTGATTGTCGAGCAGATTTGCCAACCGACATTCTGCCGCGATGGTGCCGCGATCCGGTGGCACTTCCCCCATTCGATCGAGCAGTTGAGGTCACTGGCTGACGGTCCGGAGGGTCAGTTGGGACTGATCCTCCAGCCCACGCCGATTGAAGCGATCAGGCAGGTTAGTCAGGCTGGCGAATTGATGCCGCAAAAGAGCACCTTTTTCTATCCTAAGCTTGCGACAGGGCTGGTGATAAACTCGCTCGAATGAGCAATACATGGCGACAAAGGACCGGCGTGTGCCGATCACAAGACCGGGACAGAGGCCCCAACCGCCGGGCCTAGGCAATGCCCGCCGCCAGACATTATGTAAGATATTATTGTAAATGGATTTAAATCAACACTCGGACCCGGAGCAGTTGAAGGATGAGCAGATCATCGAACTGTACCGGGCTGGCCGTGATGAGGTGTTCGAGTGGCTGGTACAACGGTACCGCCAGGAACTGTATCACTTTCTGGTGCGTTTTACGGGTAGCCGGCCATCGGCCGAGGATGTATTCCAGGAGGCATTTCTCCAGGTTCATGTGTCAATCGACCGGTTTGACACGAGCAAGCGATTTAAGCCATGGCTTTTTACAATTGCCGCGAACAAAGCCCGGGACCACCTGCGTAGAAGTAAGCGTCGGTCGGCCGTGGCATTGTCCGCCCCGATGGCGGGTGGATCGGACGAGGAACGTGAGTTTCTCGACCTGATGCAGGCCAAATTACCGTTGCCCGAGGATGAGGCCGACCTGCACGAGACTCAGCAGCGGGTCAGGCAGGTGGTGCAGTCGCTGCCTGACCACTTGCGGGAGATTTTGGTACTGGCCTATTTCCAGCAATTCCCTTACAAACGGATCGCCCAAATGCTGGGTATTCCGCTGGGTACGGTCAAGAGCAGGCTGCACACGGCGGTGGGGACGTTCGCCAGCCACTGGGCCCGGCAGGCAGGCCCGACACACGGTGCCCCCGAGGACACCACTGGGTAACCCGCTAAACCACGGCAGGAAGTGAAGAAGATGTCGGACAATGAGACACGAGAGAAGCGGTTGGTGGACTTGTCCCCGGCGGACGGCGCCACCTTGGACGACCTTCTGGAAACGCGCGTGGGCGAGGGTGGTTTGCAAGCCGCCGCGGCACCCGCTGACCAGGCTGAGCGGTCGCAGCGCATCGAAGGCGTGCTCAGACTGCTGGGCCGGTACCCGGTCGATCCCCCGCCGGCTGATCTGGTCGATCAGACACTGGCGCGTATCAACGAGTCGCGGCAGCAGCACCGTTTCGCTCAACAGATTTCTCAATTGTCGGCGCCGACAGGCCGATTCGGCTGGTACGAACTGGGTGCCCTGGCGGCGTCTCTGATCATCATGGTATCGCTGGCGTTGCCGATGTTGTCGCACAATCGCGAGGATGCCCGACGGATCCGCGGCGCCAACAACATGAGCAACACCGGCGTGGCCTTTAGCAGTTACGCGGCCGACCATAAGGGCTTGTTGCCCCGTCGACGCGTGCGCATCGGCGCGCCGTGGTACATGGTAGGCGAGGGGATTGGACCCGACGGCACCGCCACGTCGAACACTCAGCACCCATATCTGCTGATCACGAAACGATATATCGACCCACGCGTGCTGCGCTGTCCGGGCAACCCAACCGCCCAGACGCACTTTGAGGCCGGTGCGACCGACTGGAACAGTCATTCGGCCACGTCGTTTAGCTACCCGGTCACGCGGGTGTTGCTGCGCATCGACCAGTCGCCGAGCCGGATTCTGCTCGTCGACAAGAACCCGATGTTCGATATCCGCCGGGGTCAACCGCTTCGGTTCCGCTCCGGTGTGACCGTTGACACGCCCAGCCTGATGCACGGCAACCGCGGCCAGAACATACTGCTCAATAACGGTTCGGTCCTATGGACCACGAAGCCCGAACTCAGGGGCGACAAGTTATGGATGATCCGTGGCGTGTCGAACCTCACGGGCACCGAACTGCCCGAGCCTGACGATGTCTTCACAGGCCCATGACGCGGGCAACGTGTGCCAAGACCGGGTCGAATGATTTTCATTTTCTTACCAACATGGCAACGAAAAGTCTTGACCCGGTCGCACGCATCGGCTAGCCTGATTGGCGAATCAGCGGTCTCCAAACGTATGTTTTTCAACAAGTTGGTGACTAATTTAGAACAGGACTGATCGTGGCAGCCTTAATAGATACGTTATTCCGTTCAGCGTGATTTGCCTTGGTCGGTGGGGTGGCAGCATCGTTTCGTGCCGTTTTGCACGGCTACGGAACATTCCAACTCGATCCGAGGAGATGCGCCATGTCCCCCCACGCCACATTGACCAATACCGCCGAAGAGCTTTTTGAGCATGAATGGCGCCGCCGCCTGACTGCTGTCGTTGACGACAGGCCCGGCGCGGACAACCGCGACCTGCGGAATATCGATCTGACGTTGGCGCTGGGCTTGTTGCGCGAACTGATAGAGTTGCTTGAAACGCAGCACGAATGTCCCGTGCGGCACCTAGTACCCACGATCCGCCTTCTGATTCTCGAGCACGATCTTATCGATGACGGTGGAGACCAGTCCGCGGAGCGTAGCCTGCAACAACGTGTCGATGAGTTGGTCGAGCTTTACGTCGAGATGCTCGAGCAGGTGCGTCAGCGTGCCATCACCCGTGGTGAATGGTCCGATCTGCCCGCGACGCCACAGATGTTCGGGTGAGCATGTCCAACGATCGCAGCGACCGAGCGCCCGGGCCGGATCATCGCGAGATCTACCTGATTATCGCCGCCTTGGTTGTCGGCATTGCGCTGGGGCCCCTGGTGCTGGGAACGATCGCACCGGCGACATACGATCGGCTGTTCGTGCTCGACGGGCAGGGCATGGCTGATTTGCAGCAGCAACAGGACAAAGTGCGCAACATCAAGCAATTGCTCAGCACCAGCGGCGCCACGTACGCGGCACTGGAAGAGCAACTGCGGCAACTTGATGCGGAGAAAAATCGCTTTCTCCTGGACGCATCGAGGCGTCATCTCAACCGACTGGGCGGGCTGATGACCGCGCTGGTGCTGGCCGTGGTGGCGCTGATGTTGATCGAAGCGGTGGCCCTGTTTCCACGCAGCGCGCTGCGCCGACTCGCAGCGGCGCGTTACATGCTGCTGGCGGTCTGGATCACGCTGGCCGGAGCACAGCCGATGCTGCTGCGTGGTACGTCATCGCTGTTCGTGATCACGCTGGTGGGTGTAACGATCGTCGCGGCAGTCGTGCCCATCGCCACGCACACAAACGAGTAGCCGGGCATGAGTCCGGGGTCAGGCGCTAAAGGACGAACCGCAACCGCAGGAACTGGTTGCGTTGGGATTGCTGAACACGAACCCACGTCCCATGATCTCGTCCTTGAAGTCGATCGTCGTGCCATTGAGATAGAGGTAGCTCTTGGGATCACAGACGATCTTGATGCCGTGCTCCTCGAACTGCTCGTCGGTCTCGCGCATCTGCTCGGTCAGGTCGAGCAGGTAGCTGAACCCCGAACAGCCTCCACCTTTGACACCGACGCGAAGCCGTACATTCTCGGTGTTGAGCTCTTCCTGCTGCTCAACGATTGTCTTGACTTCCCGCGCCGCGGTTTCAGTAAGCGTGATGGGCATGATAAAATCTCCGGTTTCTGGGCGCGGTTGCTTGTCGCCGCGCTGACACGTGAACAGGCCAAACCGTCATTTACACGGCGGCCGCCTTCTGTGTATCGGCTGAACTATCGTTCGCCTCCTGCTTCTTCTGGTAGTCGGCAATGGCGCCGCGAATCGCATCCTCGGCCAGCACCGAGCAGTGTATCTTCACCGGCGGCAGTGACAACTCCTTAACAATGTCAGTGTTCTTGATCTGGAGCGCGTCATCGACCGTTCGGCCCTTCATCCATTCGGTGGCCAGGCTGGACGACGCGATCGCCGAGCCGCATCCGAAGGTCTTGAACTTCGCATCGGTGATTACGCCCGTCTGCTCGTCCACCTGGATTTGCAATTTCATCACGTCGCCGCACTCGGGGGCCCCGACCAAGCCCGTACCCACGTTGGACGCGCTCTTGTCGAGGCTGCCCACGTTGTGCGGGCGCTCGTAATGCTCGATAACCTTTTCGCTGTATGCCATGAATCGGATCTCCTTTCAGTCCATACCAGGCCCGGCATGTTGCCGCGGTCTTCAGTGCGAGGCCCATTCGACCTTCGACAGGTCGATGCCTTCCTTGACCATATCGTAAAGCGGACTCATCGCCAACAGGTGCTCGACGGAGGTGACCACCTTGTCGATCACGTAATCAACCTGCTCTTGCGTGTTGAACCTTCCCAGCCCGAAGCGGATCGAACTGTGCGCCAAGTCGTCGCCCCGCCCCAGCGCCTTGAGCACGTAGCTGGGCTCGAGCGACGCCGACGTGCAGGCCGATCCGGAACTGAGCGCGATTTCCTTGGTTGCCATCAGCAGCGATTCGCCCTCGACGTAGGGAAAACTGATATTGGCCGTGTGCGGCAGCCGATGGGTGCGATGCCCGTTGAGCACGGCCATGTCGAGTCGGCCCATGATGCCGTCAATCAACTTGTCGCGCAGCAGGCTGAGCCGTTGTGATTCATCCTGCATCTCGAGTCGGCACAACTCGCACGCGGCACCCATACCGACGATGCCGGTCACGTTGAGCGTGCCGGAGCGCATGCCGCGCTCGTGCCCACCGCCATCGATGATCGGCGTCAAGCGGACGCGTGGCTTGCGACGGCGAACGTACAGGCAACCGATGCCCTTGGGACCGTAGAGCTTGTGCCCCGAAGCTGACAGCAGGTCGATCCCCGCCTGCTCGACATCGGCCGGCATCTTGCCCACGTATTGCGTCGCATCCGTATGGAAGATGATGCCCTTTTCCTTGCAGATCTTGCCGATCTCAGGCACATCATTGATCGTGCCGATCTCGTTGTTGGCCCACATGATGGTGACGAGAATCGTGTCGTCGCGGATCGCCTGACGCACTTGATCAGCGTAGATGATGCCGTCCTCGCCCGGCTCGAGCCAAGTCACATCGTAACCCTGCCGCGCCAGCCGTTTGCACGGATCGATCACTGCCTTGTGCTCGTGCAGGGCAGTGATGATGTGCTTGCCCTTGTCGGCGTACATCTCGGCGGTTCCCTTGATCGCAAGGTTGTTCGATTCGGTGGACCCGGAGGTCCAGACGATCTCTTTCGGCCCGGCGCCGATAAGATCGGCAACCTGCCGGCGGGCCTTGTCCACGGCCTCCTCGGCCTGCCAGCCGAACTGGTGGTTGCGGCTGGCGGAATTGCCGAACACTTCGGTGAAATAGGGCAACATCGCCTCAAGGACACGCGGGTCCACCGGCGTCGTGGCATTATTGTCCATGTAGATCGGCAACTTCACAGCCATGTTGGTCGCTCCAATCGGTGCGGCTGATACTCGCACCTACGCCACTAAACGCCCACACTCTCCAGCAGGGCATATCCCTGCGTACCCATCAGATCGGCGAGCGTGATGCCCTCTAAGGAACCGGTTGAGCCAGCCGTGCAATCGACGGATCGGCTCGCGGATCGGGCAATCACACTCTATCTCACAACCCTGACCCACCACCGGCAATGCGTCGGTGCAGTTGGTAAACCGCATCGAACCTTCCATCGCGGTGACGACCTCAAGAAGACTGATCCGGTCAGGATCGACCGCCAACTCGTACCCGTCAGCGTTCCTCGCAACGATCGGCTGAATCCACCTAATCAATCATAGGTGAGATGGGATCTCAATTACACCTATGCTATTATTAGCATAGTTTTGGTCCTATTTCAAGTAGCAGACAGGCTATGGCCTAATTTTTCTTTGGATTCGAGCGTGCTGCGGGCAAATTGCCCAATATATTATAAATATATATAAAATACATGTTCAGCTGACCTGCTTGCTCGCCTGGCCGACTGGGTCATGCCAGTCGGCGGCGCCCGGGAAATATTGCCGCTTATGGTGGCATTGACCGATGCTGGCCATCACCGGCCGATCGGAGCCGTGGGTGCACCGCGAGTGATGGACATGATACGACAGGTCCCCTTCAACAAGCCGTTTATCGTGGGCCGGGAGCTGGACTACATCCGTGAGGCGGTCGAACGGGGCAATATCTCGGGCGATGGGCACTTTACCAAGGCCTGCTGTGAACTGCTTGAGCAGCGGTTCGGCATCTCAAAGGTTTTGCTGACGCCTTCCTGCACGGCCGCGCTGGAAATGGCGGCCATGCTCTACCGCGTGGGCCCGGGCGACGAGGTGGTCCTGCCATCGTTTACGTTCGTCTCGACGGCCAACGCTTTCGTTCAACGCGGCGCCCGGCCGGTGTTCGTCGACATTCGACCGGACACGCTCAACATAGACGAGGCGAAGCTCGAATCGGCCGTCACGTCGCGCACGAAGCTGATCGTACCGATCCACTACGCCGGGGCGGCGGCGGAAATGGACCCGATCATGCAGATCGCCGCGAGGCACGGCCTGCCGGTCATCGAGGACGCGGCCCAGGGCGTCCACTCTTTCTACCGCGACCGGGCGATGGGCTCGATCGGACAGCTTGGCGCGTTTAGTTTCCATTCGACCAAGAACTACATCTGTGGCGAGGGTGGTGCGTTGTGCATCAACGATGAAACGCTGATCGACCGGGCCGAGATCCTGCGTGACAAGGGCACCGACCGGTCGAAGTTTCTGCGCGGCGAGGTGGACAGGTACACGTGGGTGGACGTCGGCAGCTCGTATGTGCCCAGCGAGATCGGCGCGGCTTTTCTGTACGCCCAGCTCGAGATGCTCGACCCGATCGCCGAGCGGCGGCGGGGCATCTATGCATTCTACGAGCAACAGCTTCGCCCGCTAGCTGACCGCGGACTGATGAGACTGCCGGTCGTGCCCGGGCATTGTCGGTCCAACTATCACATGTTTTACATCGTGCTGGCCGACGCTGCGAAGCGCGACGCGTTGATGGCGCACCTCAAATCACGGGGCGTGGGCGCGGTGTTTCACTATCTGCCGCTGCACACGTCGCCGATGGGCGCAAAACTCGGCTATCGCTCGGGCGACCTGCCCGTCACCGAAGACATGGCTGGGCGCCTGCTGCGCCTGCCATTTTACTACGAGATCACCCAGGATGATCAACGCTACGTCGTAGAGCAGATCGGCGCGTATTTTTTGGATTGAAAAGACCAGATCATCGCGGCCTGCGAAAGATCCCCACCGGCTGGCCGTTCCACCTCGGTACCTCCGTCTCATACAGGCTGTAGCCCTGGTCCTGCAAGACGTATATCGCTGCGTCTGCGACGGCGTGGAAGTTCTCATCTGCCGTCCGATCGCCGCGCCACGTACCGAGGAACAAGCCGATCACGCTAACGCCGCGCCGATCGAGCACGACGACATCGGGACGAATCAGGCGAAGCGTCTGCCGAAAATCGCGCGTTTCAAACAGTGAATGAAACGTTCGATACGCGGCGGACTTGACGAACGGGGCAAACTCCTGCACACCCATGACCTTGACCCTGCCGGGTCCTCCGAGTTGATCGACGACCTGACGCAACACCACGCCAGTTCTCTGGTTGTCCGGATAGCGTCGCCATGCGTCCTTAAGCGTGCCGACCGTAACCCAGAGATACACGCCCGCCATGATCGCCGTAACAACCACCACCAGGGGATAGCGGACCGTACGCATCGGCAACGCCGCCAAACCACATGCCGCCAGCAGAAACAGGATCGGCAGCACGTAGAACACGTATTCCTGCCGTCGGTTCGGGAAAACGAACAGCATCATGGTGATGATCGCGATGACGACGGTCGCGGCGCACCACCGGCCCCGATCGGGCTTGAAGATCAGCGCGAGCATCCCGAGCACGCAAAAACCAGCCGTTAGATGGATGGTCATAGGCTCGAGAAAGCTCTGCTCGCGGAAGAACCGCAGGTAGCCATCGACACTGGCACATACGACGGACCACGGGTTGGCCTCGTGCAGGATCGGGACCTGGTTGCTCGACACGAATGTAACGGGCAACACGCCGAACAAGCGCACCGTGTCGAGTGCCGGCAAAAAGTTGATGACAAGAAAGCCCGCGGCAAACACGCTGACACCGCCACAGAACACCGCTATCTTCAGCCAACCGACACGCCCCCAGTCGCGCACGAGCAGCGCAGCAAAGAACACTGCCGGCATGACCACGCCGTTGTAATGTATCCAAAGCATGCTCGCGCTGGTCAGCCCGACCCAGCCATAGGTCGATATGCCGGGCCCTTCATCGCGGCGCAGCACCAGCCACAGGCACAGCAGGATGAACAGCGCCATCATGCCCTCCGGGCGGATACCGTGCGTGAAAAATAGAAATGAGGGCGACAGCGACAGGATCAGCACCGCCAACCACGCCCCACCGCGCGAGCCGAGTTTCTCGCCCAAGCGATAGGCCAGATACAAAACGCCCAACCCGCAGCCCAGCATGACCAGCCGGGCGCCGACAAATGTAAACCCGAAAACCGCAAAGACCAGCGAGAACGGCCAGAGAAACAGCCGAAAGTTATACGGGCTCATCACCTCCGTGGGCGGATATCCCTCGAAGAACTCGCTGACCATTGTCCATGGCCGCTGGGCGTAGCTGAGGTAGGTCCCCTCATCACCGTACGGATAGCTGTACGGCGGGTAGAACCAGACGGTCGCCGCACCGAACAGCGCGTACAGCGCCAGGTACAACATCAGCAGCGACAACGAACGGCAGCGGGTCATCACGGGCATCCGGGTCCGGCCAAATCACACGGGCGGGGCCGCACCCGCAGAGATCATCGGCGGGCGTCAGGGCATTATCATAATGAGTCAATCGTTACCGGACGCGGAAACTCGTCTTTTCTGTCGCGAAATCGGGCTTGATCCCCGATCAGGTCAACAGTGCCTGCTCTTTGCCGCGTGCGGGCGTGCGGTTAACCTGATCGGCCGCCGCCGCCGATGACCCAATAGTCCCCTGATGATCAATCACGACCACACCGCCGCCGACACGCAGGGGCCGATGTACTCGGTCGTCATCCCCGTCTATCGGTCGGCCAACATCCTGCCCCGCACACTCGAAAGGCTTGATGCTTTTTTCGACAAACACCCGATGCGCCACGAGATCATCTTCATCAACGACGGCAGCCCCGACAACAGTTGGCCGGTACTCGAAAAGATCAAGGGCGATCGCGACGACGTGGTCATCATCGACCTGTTGCGCAACTCTGGCCAGCATAGCGCGATGATGTGCGGACTTGAGCATGCGTGCGGCGACTTCGTGATCACCATGGACGACGATCTGCAAAACCCGCCCGAGCAGATCATCCACCTGATCGAAAAGATCAACGAGGGCCACGACGTCGTGTTTGGCGAGTTCCCGCAAAAGATGCACGGGCTGACCCGGATGCTGGGCAGCAAGGTGATCGGATGGCTCAACACCAAGCTGTTCAAGAAGCCCCCTGGCCTGGTGCTGACCAACTTCCGCATCATTCGCCGGGATATCGTCGACGCGGTCTGCGAATTTAACACCAGCTTTCCCTACCTGCCCGGCCTGCTGCTGATGTCGGGCAAGACGTTTGCCAACATTCGCACCGAGCATCACGCCCGCGCCGAAGGCAAGTCCAATTACTCCACACGCGTCATCGCCGCGCTGATATGGCGGATTCTGTTCAATTACTCGGCGTTCCCGTTGCGCGTTCTTTGCGGCGTGGGGGTGGTTATGGCGGTCGCGTCGTTCGTGTTGGGCGCCTTCTACCTGATTCGTGCACTGAACAAGGACAGCGCTGCACCGGGCTGGCCCACGCTCGTCGTGCTGTTGTCATTCTACCAGGGACTGACGCTGATCCTCCTCGGCGCGTTGGGCGAATATGTCGTGCGCGTGGTCAACGACGTTTCCGGCCGCAAGGCATACCGCGTCCGAAAAAAATTGTGAGCCGGCATGGCGGGCATGGTTGAACCGACGTTCGTGATTGGAGGCGCACAGCGGTGCGGCACGACATGGCTTTACCACCTGCTCGACCAGCACCCTCAGATCTATCTGGCCCGGCCGATCAACCCCGAGCCAAAGTTCTTCTGCCATGATCCCGCCGTCGGACGCGACCGCGATTGGTATCTACGCACCTGGTTCGCCAATGTACCGACTGATGCCGTTGCAATCGGCGAGAAATCGACCAGCTACATCGACACGCCCGATGTGCCGCAACGCATCAGGCAAATGTTGCCCGGCCTCAAGATAATCTTCATGCTCCGTCATCCTGTGGAACGTGCGATCTCGAACTATCGATTCTCCAAAGGCAATGGCCTGGAAACCGGATCGATCGACGTCGCCTTTCGCGACGAGGCGAGGCGGGTGGTACGAACGAAGTTCGCAAACCTTTCGGTGCACCCGCTGGCGTACATCGAGCGCGGCCATTACGCACGCCACCTAGATGGCTTTCTCGAATGCCTGGATCACGACCGAATCAAAATATTGATCAAGGAGCACTTCGAGCGCGAACCGTTGAAATTGCTGCCCGACCTGCTGCGTTTTCTCGGCGTCGAACCGGGCTTCGAGCCGACCGGTCTTGATACACGCCTGAACATAACCGAGGATCCGGAACTTCGAATCCCACGCGATCTCGTCAATGAGTTGATCGAAATCTATCGCCCCAGCAACCTCCGACTCGAACAACTGCTCGGCTGTGACCTAAGTGATTGGAATCGCCCGTCGCCGATGGTTGAGGCGATGTTGGGGTAATCCAACCGGAAGGGTGGGGACAAGCCCCACCGCCAAAAGCGGTGACATGGGCACCTTAATCGTCGTACCGGGCGATGACGAGCGCGTCGTTTTGGCCGCCGAAGCCGAAACTGTTGGACAGGCAGATGTTGACCACCGCGTCGCGGGCCTCGTTGGGCACGTAATCGAGGTCGCAGGCCGGATCGGGCCGGTGCAGGTTGATCGTCGGCGGCAACTTGTGATCGCGAATCGCCAAGACGCAGGCGATCGCCTCGACCGCGCCTGCGGCGGCGATCAGGTGCCCCATCATGCCCTTGATCGAACTCATCGGCGGGGCCTCGTGTCCGAACACCGCCTTGACGGCTCTGGTTTCGATCGAGTCGTTTTCCTTGGTGCCCGTGCCGTGCGCGCTGATGTAGTCGATTGCCCCGGGCTCGATGCCGGCCTGGCCGATCGCCTGGCGCATGGCGTCGGCGGCGCCACGGCCGTCGGGATGGATGTCGGTGATGCGGTAGGCATCGGAGGTCGACCCGTAGCCGAGCACTTCAGCCAGCGGCGTGGCGCCACGCGCCGCGGCATGCTGGTGGGTCTCGAGGATGACGATGCCCGAACCCTCACCCATGACAAACCCATCGCGGTCACGGCAGAACGGTCGACTGGCGCCAGCGGGGTCATCCTTGTGCGTCGAAAGCGCTGTCAGCCGGTTGAACCCGGTCACGCCCAGTGGATGGATCATGGTGTGCGTTCCACCGGAGATCATGACGTCGGCATCGCCGTGTTCGATGATCTTGGCTGCCTCGCCGATCGCCTGCGTTGACGCGGCACAGGCGGTCAGGCAGTTGTACGCCGGTCCCAGGGCGCCGAATTCCATCGCGAGGTGCGCCAGCGGCATGTTTGGCTCTTGCTCGATCTCGGCGTCGGCAGTCATGCACACCTGCGCCTTGGCGGCCCACTTGACCGTGTCGATGCAGCGCTGGTCCTCGTTCCAACCGGCGAGGTTTGCCGCCACGTAGTTGTCAAAGTCAAGCACACCCTCACCCGAGCCGAGATAGATACCGATACGTTGCGGGTCGAGCGCGGCAAAATCGTCGAGCCCGCTATTGGCCCACGCTTGTGACGCGGCGCCCAACGCGTAGCCGGTGTTGCGCGCTATGCCCTCGTGAATCGCCGGATCGCGGACATAATCTTGCCAGTCGTAGCCCTTGACCTGCGCACTAAACGACGTGGGAAACGTCGCCGCGTCGAAGTGGACGGTGTTCGACACGCCCGACTCGCCGGCCAGGATTCGCCGCCAACCGGTGTCGATGTCGTGTCCCAACGGCGTGATCCAGCCGATGCCAGTAATGACGATGCGCTTACTCATGGCGTGATTCTATCGCTTAACACCGGCCAAGTATGGCCCGCCAAACCATGGCGTCGATTCGTGAGCGTGCGTGGTCAACGCCCCCGGCAACGCCGACGCCTCGTATTCCGTTGGTCAAGTCGGTCATAACTCAGCCGTCGATCTGCTTAAAGACGAGGGATGTATTTTGTCCGCCTATACCGGTGCTGTAGACCAACGCATGGCGCACGGGACCCGAGAGTATCGCATCACCGAGGCCGTCAATCGGGTTATCCCGGTTTGCCGGCGGCGGCGCGGCTTGGGCGTAAACGGCCTTGGCGGCGATGGCGATGTCGATGGCGCCAGCGCCCGCATTGCACGTGCCGACCGCCTGCTTGGTGGTGACCACCGGAACGTCCTTGAGCCGGGCGCCGAACACCCGCGACAGGGCCGCGACCTCGGCGACGTCCCACCGCGGATGACCGCTGCCGAAGGCGACTACAAGGTCGATTTGTCCTGCTTCGACCATCGCCTCGCGCAATGCCGCCTCGATGGCCGTGGCGATCCCTCGCCCGGTCGGCTCCGGTGCTCGGTTGCGGGCGTCAAGATTGACCGATTGCGACGCGCCGAAGCCAACGACCTCGCAGTAGACTTTTTTGTCACCGCTGCGCTGCCCGTACGTGTCGAGTGCTTCGAGCATGACGATGCCGCCCCCCTCGCCGACGACGGCACCGGTCGCCGTTTGGTCGAAAGGGCGCACGGCACGCTCGGGCTCGTCGTTGCCGGTGGTCGTCAGCCAGCCGGTTTGATGCTGGCGAAAAAAACCCATCGGGTTGACCTTGCTTTCGGCACCGCCGCAGAAGCATAGGTCCGCCGCACCCCGCTGGATGACACGCAACGACTCGCCAACCGACAGCCCGCTCGACGCCTCGGCGCAGGTGATTGTGTTGCTCGGACCCTGCGCATCGTGGATGATCGTAACGTGGCAGGCGAGCATGTTGGGCAGGTATTTGAGAAGCCACAGGGGCGTGAGGTGGTTGATGCCCTCGGCCCCCCACTTGTGCATATCGAACTCACCCTGACCGTTGCGCGCCTCGACCAGTGCGTCGGTCAGTTCGTTAAGATCAGCGGCGATCAGGCCCGCGCCGATGTGTACGCCGACCCGCGACGGCTGGTAAGAAAACTCGGCGTCAGGTGCCTTGGGATCGACGGTGCCCTTGGTCACCAAGGCGGCATCACGGGCCGCCAAGTCCGCCGCCGCTACCGCTATCTCGATATCGCGGGCCATGACCTTCGTGGCTTTGCGGTAGGTCTTGGGCACGAACCGACTGATCTTCAGACCGTCCACCTCGGCCGCCACCTGGCAAGCAAAGCCCGAGGCGTCAAACGCCTCAATCGGCCTGACCGCGCTGCGGCCTTCCAGCAATGCCTGCCAAGTCGGCTCGATACCCAGTCCCACCCCGGTGACCGGACCCAAACCCGTAATAACCACTCGTCGCGACATAGCTGCGGTAGCCCCTGTTTGTCCGAATGGATCAGTTTACGCGCTGTACCCGGTACGTGCATCCATACCAATTAAATCATCTACTGACGATTCGCTTACAGCGAGGGCAATCGTATCAATCCGATCATTTTGTGTTAAAATCCCCGCCTTGCTCACGCACCGGATCATTCCGTGTCTGGACGTCAAGGCTGGGCGTGTCGTAAAAGGGGTGAACTTCGTCAACCTCCGCGACGCGGGCGACCCCGTGCAGATCGCGAGGGCCTACGATGAGGCGGGTGCCGACGAGTTGGTCTTTCTTGATATCACCGCCAGCCATGAAGACCGACAGATCATGCTCGATGTCGTCCGCGACGTCGCAGATCAGTGCTTCATGCCATTTACCGTCGGTGGCGGTATCCGCACAATCGAGGATGTGACCGCCTTGGTGCAGGCCGGTGCCGAAAAGGTAAGCATCAACACGGCGGCGGTGGTCGATCCGCAGATCGTGACCAAGACGGCCCGACGGTTCGGCCGCTGCGCCACGGTCGTGAACATCGATCCTAAACGCGTGCCCGTCGAGCAATTCGAGCAGCACCACGCCGACCGACAGGCACCCGGATCCAGGCTCCAAAGCTCATACCCCGGCCCCTGTGTTTTCGAGGTTCACACCCATGGCGGCCGGCAGCCCACCGGCCTCGAGGCCGTCGCATGGGCTCGACAGGTGGTCGAACTGGGCGCCGGCGAGATTGTGCTGACCAGCATGGACGCTGACGGCACGCAGGGCGGCTATGATTTAGAGATGACGGCAGCGGTCGCGGCGGCGGTGGATGTGCCGGTGATCGCATCCGGCGGGTGCGGTAAACCCGAGCACATCCAACGCGTGCTGACCGAGACCGATGCCGACGCCGCCTTGGCCGCCAGTATTTTCCATTATGGGCATTACGGCATTGAACAGACGAAACAGTTTCTCGCCGACCGTGACGTACCCGTGCGGCTGAACGAGTAGGGCCACGCT